>NZ_RZSL01000450.1:0-5120 GCF_003997355.1 Mesorhizobium sp. M1E.F.Ca.ET.041.01.1.1
GTGGTATCTCGCTTATGCCGACCCTGGTCAGCGCGTCCGAGAGCAGCGTGAACTGGAGGCTATCGATGGTCGATCCAAGGAAGCCCGCCGCGGCCTCGTTGACACTCAGAATGCAGAAGTCAGAGATTGCGCCATGCCCACAATCGATCGGACTCAGCCCGATGATGCCTTCCTGAGTGGAGTTGATGAGCAAACTGCCAAGCTCGAACTGGCTGGCGCGCGGGCGAAGGAAGAGAAGGAAGTATTCACCCGGCCAGCGGCACGACAACGGCAGCGCGACAATCTCGATGATGGAGACCTTGCCGTCCACGACCCAGTGGCAAACTGTGAGCCGCGGCTCGCTTGCCAATGAGGCCTTGTCGATGGCGAAGCCGATTGCCAGATTGAAGATATATGGCAGCTCATCGAGGCTGCGCGCGGACTCCGCAAAGCCCACGATCGCGCGGAAGCGCTGGCCGCAGCGCAAAAGGGATGGTGGCTCATCGCCCAAACGACGGACTACAGCGATCTCGTCCGAGAAGCGGCCGACGCTGCCCAACGCAATCTCTTCATAGGGCGGCAGGGCGCCTGTGCCGCAGGCTGATTGCCAGCGGCGCAGAATGAGCCTCACATCGTCGAACTCCGTTTGGGCGGCTACGCTATGCCCCCCGGCAGCGTCAACCGTGTCGGGGCCAGTCTGCTCAAGCCCCACCATCGCCTGTGCACCCACCTTCTGCAAAGAAAGGTTTCCGAGAGCCGCAATCATCCTCGCATCTCGCCGGTTCTGCCACGGGTCCAATCGGGTCGAAGGCGAAAAACCTCGGCCGGTTAACAAGCAATCTGAGGAGCGCAGCTCCGGTCGGCCGGAGTATCCGGCATTCTAGGCGAGCCCGCAGATCTGACGCTCTGCCGCCGCGCGCCTTGTCTGATCCGTGTCCCACTCCTCGCCGAACCTATGGCGAGGACCCTTAACGTTCGACTAAACGAAGCGTCATGATCCTGTTAGATCAAGTGCCGAGCAGGGGCTTTGGTCGGCCGGCTTGTTTGTCGACAACTCACACAGAGACGCCCGCCGAAAGCCCGCCCAAGTGCGTTCACAACTGAGGCATGTTTGTGAGGCCGGATACCTCTCCGGACTGGACGACGCCAGCTTAGGGGTCCATCTCACTTTTCCATCGCCTTCTCTGAGGTCGTCGCCCATCTGGTGTCGCGCGAGGTCGCCAAGGGGCTGAATCCGGTCGAGGCCGCGCACCAGGCGCTGAAGCGGCTCTCGGGGCGCCTTCGCGCTGGCGATCCTGTTCAAGGGCGGCGAAGACCTGATCGTCGGCGCCCGCAACGGCCGTTGCAGCCATAAGGGACAAAGCAGTTGTTGCGCGTTTACGGCCGGTATCGTGCATGGCAAGCAATCCAAGGGCCTTGGGATTTCTCGTTTTTGCTGCGCCTATCCCCAAGTCAGAATGTTAACTGGCTTGGGCAAACCAACACTGCAACTGATACAAAGGAAAAATGCATGGCAACTGGCACTGTCTGGTTCAACAGCACGAAGGGCTACGGCTTTATTCAGCCCGATGCGGGTGGCCCGGACGTTTTTGTCCACATTTCCGCTGTGGAGCATTCGGGGCTTTCGACTCTCGCTGACGGGCAAAAGGTTAATTACGAGATCGAGCAGGACCGCCGCACCGGGAAATCCTCAGCCGGCAATCTCAGCAAAGTGAAGTGAGCTGACGGCCTCTTGCACATGCGGAGCAGCCGCCCGGCGGTGGCCCATACCGTCCCCCCACAGACGAAATCGTACGGGGAACATAAATCGAGCATGCCGTGCGCAAGTTGCTACCTAGCGCGAATGCGACGAAAGGCGGGTTCTCCCCGCCTTTCAAGTCAGCGCGCCGGAACAACGCTCAGGCCGCGCCGTTCTTACGGGTCCTCTTTGCAGGGGCTGCCTGTTCGGTCTGATCAGGCTTTCTACCTAGGCCCATGGTCTTGGCTAAAGCCGAGCGCGTCGCGGCATAGCTCGGGGCGACCATCGGATAGTCTGCCGGCAGGCCCCACTTGGCGCGGTATTCTTCAGGCGTCAGACCATAATGGGTCGCGAGATGCCGTTTCAGCGACTTGAATTTTTTTCCGTCCTCCAGGCTGATGATGTAGTCGGGCGTGACCGATTTCTTGATGGGAACGGCAGGCTTGAGCTCCTCAGGCTTCACGACCGGGCCACCGATCGTGCCTTTTAAGGCGGCATGCACCTGGTCGATCAGACCCGGAAGATCGCCCACGGGGACCGGATTGTTCGATACGTAAGCCGATACGACGTCGGCGGTAAGTTCGATGAGGGCGTCACTATTGTTCTCGATTTCTTCTGTCACGGAATGCTCCTGATTTTGGCTGCTGCAAAATTCAGTTTGATTAATGAAGCCAGCCACAGAACGCAATGAAAGTTGCGTTCTACCCCGCTCCTGCCATTGATCGCAGCAAGGTCGGGGCTTCACGCCGTCAACCTCGCCGTCGCAGGGTGGATCCTGATCGGCCTCGGTCTCATGGCCTTTGTCTATCGCGCGCCAGAAGGGGCCGTCTCCGTTGAGGGCGATCGAGGCAGTCTCACCTCAGAAACGGTCTATACAGTGATCGCTGTTAGCTCGATCTGGTGTCTCTACAATATCGCTTTTGCGATGATCTTCAGTTTCGGACCATCTATGCTGGTTGAGCGAGGCCGGGCCATTGCTGCGAGCTGGATCAACGATCAGTATCGTGCTCTGGCTCGCAGCGCTTTCGGTTCCCTTCGGTGGCTTCCTCGCTGATCAGACCAAACGCGGCGAAGCCATCATTGTCGCTGGCTGCATCGCCATTGCCCTGCTGACAGTTTTGCTGTCGCGAAGCGGCCCGGTACTTCCTGTCGTCATTGCCGTCGGGATTGTTTGCGGTCTGCCTGCTGGCGCGATCATGAGCCTTCCTGCCCGCGTGCTCGAGCCGAAGACGCGGGCGATCGGAATGGGAATATTCTATACGGCTTTCTATGCCGGCAGCCCGGTTGGATCGGCGATCGGCGGAAAGCTTTCCACGTAGCTCGGGACCGCGAGCGCCGCGCTCGACTTCGGCGCCGTCATGCTCCTCGTTTGCCCGGTCATTCTGTGGTTCTTCCGCCGTATCGTTGCTGGCCGGTATCGGTCGGCCCTTCGATCGACATAAACGCACAAGGAAAAGCAACGGCGCGTGAGGTGGCTTAGCTGGGTAGCGGGGCGGTCACGCCGATGATCCATAGCACTAATGAACCGGCGTGGCGCTTGTGCAGAAGACCCCGGGCCCGATAATTCTGCGCGGGATGATCGGGCTTCGCCGCCAAACGGCTGATGGAGTTGGAGCTAGGAGCCGCCGCCGGCGCGGCTGGCTGCGTAATTTGGGGAAATCCGCCACCGTAGATCCTGCGAAGGATCGGATGGATTGATTAGTAAGGGAAAGAAAAGTTGTTGCGGTGGGTGGAGTATGCCGAGATGGGAGCCGCCGCGGCGTGACGTCGGTCTGACCAGGGAGGAGCTCGGTCGCTTCTTGGGCCTGTCCCCCCAGGTATTCGGCCGTGATCTGGTCAGCGGCATGTTCCACCGTGTTGCCAAACAGATGCGGTGCTGCCGCATAGACCAGATCCATCGGATGAAGGCCGAGGATCTCGTTCAAGTGCACCAGCCGCGTCACGTGCAGCTTGGAGATCGCGTAGTGCGAAACTGATACGGACGCTGCCGCCCAGCACCATCAGCACCTTGCTCGATCTGGTCGAAGAAATGCATGCCATTTCCGCGTCAGGTAACCGTTCTTGATAGTTGCACTTGAAGGCCATGCTCGATCTCCGCCCCTGATGCGTCTGAGCTACAGAAAATAGGCAGCAGACATGCGCAAGCCGATCGAGAAGGCTGGCCCCGTTGCCGCGAGCCGCGTCGAGGGTACCAAATCCGCCGAGGCGCTATTACCAATCGCGTAGGGCTGCGCTTTGGTCCGTGATGCTCTGCTGCATTCCGGATCCGATCTCGCCCGGGGAGGAAAAATCCAAGCTTCGGCCGGAAAATAGAAAGCGGTAACTCTACAAGATTGATAGACTAACGTTTTCTCGGCGGTCAGAACGACGGCAGCACCACTGTGCCTGCAACTGAATCGCAATCGCTTCGCTGAGAAATTTAACGGACATGGCTGACAATATTTCCGATCGCATCAAAGTGCTGTGGTTCTTGCCGACGCATGGCGACAGCCGATATCTCGGAACGTCCGAAGGCGGCAGGGCGGTCGATCTGGACTACCTGACCCAGGTGGCGCAGGCGGCCGATACGCTTGGCTATTATGGCGTGCTCTTGCCGACCGGAAGGTCCTGCGAGGATTCCTGGGTCGTCGCCTCGGCGCTGGCGCCGCTGACACAACGGTTGCGTTTCCTGGTCGCGGTGCGGCCCGGCCTGCAGTCGCCAACGCTTGCCGCCCGCATGACGGCGACGCTCGACCGCATCTCCAACGGACGGCTGCTGATCAACGTCGTCACTGGCGGCGACCCGCTTGAGAACAAGGGCGACGGCATCTTCCTGTCCCATGCCGAGCGCTACGAGGTGACGCAGGAATTCCTGCAGGTCTACAAGCGCGTGCTGAGCGGCGAGACGGTCGAGCATCAGGGCAAGCATTTCCGCATCGAGGATGGCCGCCTGCTGTTCCCGCCGGTGCAGACTCCTTATCCGCCGCTCTATTTCGGCGGGTCTTCCGATGCTGGATCGACCGTGGCGGCACAGGAGATCGACAAATATCTGACCTGGGGCGAACCGCCGGCCGATGTCGAGCGCAAGCTCGACGGCGTGCGCGAACTCGCGGAGAAGGCCGGCCGTAAGCTCTCCTTCGGCATCCGCCTGCATGTCATCGCCCGCGAAACCACCGGGGAGGCCTGGGCGGCCGCCGACAGGCTGATCAGCCGGCTCGACGATGCGACCATCGCCTCGGCGCAAAAGGTATTTGCCCGCATGGACTCGGTCGGTCAGGCGCGCATGAGCGCATTGCATGGCGGCGATCGCTCGAAGCTCGAGATCGCGCCGAACCTATGGGCCGGCGTCGGCCTGGTGCGCGGTGGCGCCGGTACGGCGCTCGTCGGCGATCCGGCCACGATCGCCGAGCGCATAGACGAGTAC
>NZ_RZSL01000451.1:0-5118 GCF_003997355.1 Mesorhizobium sp. M1E.F.Ca.ET.041.01.1.1
CAGCGAATACCTGACGTGCCGCCGCATGATTTGACAGCATCGCGAAGCGTCATTACGCCGCCTTCAATGTTTTCGGACAAGACGCCCCGATCCATTCCGTACGCGCGACCGGTCGCCCCCGTAAGCTGCATCGGTCCAAGAACGCCACTGAAGGAGCCGGCACATGCTGACATCGCGCCTTCGTGAGCGGACACGGCAAGAGCGAGCTTAGGATCAACGCCATACTTGGTGGCGGCGTCTACAATCATATTGGCGATGTTCGGGTTGCGCTCCATCATCTCTTGCGTGGACGGATAACTCGGCAGACCCGCTCCGTTCTTACAAAGGGAAAGCAAGGTCGTCTTGTCATTGAGGTCGCAAGAATTTGCATCCTGGTCAAAGGAATTCGCTTGCGCAACACGCGCTTGTCCGACGACCAGGAGCGCGGAGAGGAGTATCGGCAGGGGACGCAGCATCTCACTTCCCCGGGCAGAAATCATAGATGGTGCCATTGATGGAGAGCGCGTCGCTGGATGGGCGCGTAATCTTCATCGGCGTGATGACCGGGGAGTTGCTGCCACGTTCTGTACATGAGGCTTGAAACGCATCGTCTCCATGACGGGTGCCTGCTATCTTGCAGGTGCTTGTGCCGACGGTGATTGCGTCGCCGTCGAATTCGGCAAGTTCGAGAGCGCCGACGCCTTGATCGAGATCGGCACATGTGTGTGTTGACTGTACATATGATCCCTGCGGAGCCTTGAGCGGATCAAGCACTTGCGCGATTGCCGGCGAGATCAAGACGGCCAGAGTCGTGAAGACTGTCGGGCCGGCCATGCTAAACCTCCTGAACACCATCCTGCCGTGGCCGCCGCCAGAAGCCGCGGTCAAGGCCGCGCATCGCGCGCCGTCAGGGAAGCCTTGATCCGCTGGCGATGGCCGGTGGCAGGCTGGTGTACTGAATAAGGTCAGGGTTTCCATGTCGATCATGGTTGCGCTCCTTCCGAATATCGAGGTTGCTCGCGGCTTCCCCTAGGGTTGTGGGACAGGGACCCGGAATTGGCATTCCGGGGCGATTTCACCTTGGAATACGACGCCGGCGCGAATGGTTTTGGCCTGAACATCATATGCACCCATCGCACCATTCCGAGCGAGGTCGGGGCGGACGTTGTTCGGTTGCGCGCCATATTCGATGAAACAGCCGGTGCCAGCGTCAGCGACCGTGGATCGGCCATTCTGATAGATCGCCAGGCGCATGGGGCATCGTTTCAGCGTGGCCTTGCCGACGGGATCCTTGCGGATCGGCGAGCAGCCGGTAAGCGTGTGCAGGACCGAGAGCACGACGGTTTTCGTCGGGCCGCGCACCACGATGTGACTCTCGGATGCCGGCGCGTTGGCGACCGCAAACCGCGTATCGCCTTTGGCCGCGTAGGCGTCGTTGTTCTCCTTCAGCCGGTCGGCCCACAGCGAGGCATAGGGCACAGCTTCAGAGTTCGGGAGCTCGAGATCGGCATAGGCGACGGCGCGCCAGGCGTTCGCATCATGCGTGAGCGACTGAGCCGAAGCGTGAGGAGCCAATGTAAGGGCAGCCGCGACTGCGACAAATGTCAGGCGTTCGTGCATTCCTTGCCTCGCTTTTATGCCCTATGAATAAATCAATGTGTTGGTGATTGTCGAGCGTGATATTTGGATGGAACAAGAAGCTCGCCTATCGGGACTGGATGAATTGCGAGGCCTTGCGATCGGGCTCGTGGTGCTGTCGCATGTCGGACCGGTCTTCGCAGAAGGCGGGACGGCCTCCGCTCTGCTGTTTGCGCCGGCATGGAGCGTCGGGGTCGACCTGTTCTTCGTGATTTCCGGCCTGGTGGTGGAACGCTCATTACGAAGCCTGCGGCATGAGCGCGGAGCGCTCGAAGCGACCTCGGCCTTCTATGTCAGGCGTGCCATGCGGATCGTGCCGCTGGCCTGGTGCGTCGGCACCATCCTCTCGATCGGGTTGCTCTTCCCGGGAAGCGGCATTGAGCCTGAAGACGCGAAGGCGGCCTTCGCGTTCATCTCGAATGTGCATTGGGCGCCCTGTTTCGGGGGCGCCGCAGGATGCGGGAACGCCTTTGCGTTCGCGCCATTCTGGTCCGTTGCCGCCGAGGTGCAATTCTATCTGCTGGCTCCGCTCCTGGTGTTCCTACTACCGCGGCGTGCGCTTGTCGCGCTGGCCGGGCTCGTCCTCGTGGTCGGGGCGTTCACGCTCCGGCCATGGGGCGGGACGCTTTGGACGTTTCGCATCGATGCAATCGCGGTCGGTCTGGCGATCGGGGCAATCAGGGGGACAAGCGCATGGCCCCGTCTGGCGGAACACCTGCGGGTGATCGGCAACATGGAAGCGGCGTTCTGGATGTCGGTCGCGGCCTTCATGTTGGCGATCTTGCCGCAGACGACGCATGGCTTGGCGACTGCCCTGCTGGCGTTGATGTGCGGGTGGATCGTGACAAGGGCGACCCTGCGGGGCGGTTCCGTGACCTGGCCTGGGCGGATGCTGCGCCGACTGGGAGGCATCTCCTATGCCCTCTACCTGATCCACCTGCCGGTGCTGGCGCTGTGCAACTGGTCGCTTGGCCAGTTCCTGGGTACCCCGGCGACCGCAACGCTCTCGATCGCGACGGCGATCGGGATGTCCCATGTGCTGACGGCGGTCATGGGAGATCCGCTCCACCAGCTCGGTCGCCGATGGTCAAATCGAACAGTACGGGAGGTGTCGCCGTGACGGAAGAAAATCGTCAATGGTCGCTTGGTGGCGAAGATGTCGATCAGATTCCGCGAGGGGTGAGAGCGCTGGCGGAGCAACTATTAACGGAAAACGACGGCGATGCCGTGGCAGCGCTAGTCGGGGCATGCTGCGTTATTGGAGCCATGCGGCCGGCGATATCGAGGGGCATGGTGGGCAATGGATCCTCCTCAGGGGTCGATATAGCGCAGGTGCTGGATGTGTTCGTGCGAAGCGAGCACCAGCCAGAAGAGCAGGACCGGCAATGGTGAATTGCGTGCGACTGCTAGAATTTATCCGCGACCGCCTGGGAAAAAACAGGCTCGGCGAGAGCATTGCCGAGCGGTCATCGGCCGACAGCGAGAGAGACGTGGTAGTAAATCGGCAAGCTGCGTGACGACACATACGTAGCCTCGCAGAAGCCAGTCGCGAAACGTTGGTTTTGCGACAGGGATCGTTCCGCCGTATGTTCGGCTCGACCATTGGAGTGTGACGGCGCGGCTTAATAGCGGTCGCCGAACCAACCCTTGCTTTTTGGGGGCGAGGGTTCCTGATAGGCCCACGGCACGGACTTGTAGGACGGTCTTGGGTCTTGGACGTGCCAAGTCTTCTGCCAGTAGTAGAAATTGAGGGGTACTCGGGCCAGCACGCGGCCATCGTCCGACAGGAGGTCGCAAGCGCAGGCGACGACGGGGCCGTTGTAATATTGCACGCGGCCGGAAGAGCCGTGGAGCGCTCCTGGCCGGCAGGCAAAGACGCGGACACCTGCAGCCATCGTGTCCGGGGCTTCTGCAGGGACGGAGATCGTCTTTATGCCTTCCTTCGTGAGCGAGCGCACACGTACGGAGCTCCAACGCGAGCGGCGCAAAGCGTTGTTCGCCTGGGCTTCTGTTGGGTAGCCGGTGCGCCGGGTCACGATCGGCGGGAAGCGGCCCCAGTCGGGGGCATATTCCTGCCGGCTGCGGCTGCTCAAACCCGGCTTCCAATAGGGGTCCGTGACCGCAACGGGGCTGGCGAAGGCAGAATGTGAAGCGTCCGGCGAATGCCCGGCGCAGCCGGCGAGCAACGCCGCAGATGCGACGACGGGAAGGATATGGCGAAAGGGACGCATGTCGTGCTCCGGGGTCATGGGTTTGGCGAGGATTTCCGGTACAGCCAAGGCATCTGGAAGGCGCTGGCCCAAATACCGCGATAGGATTTGCGAGCCTCACGCTCGAGCTGGGCGTATGTGGGGATGCGATGATCGGGATCGTCGGGGAGGGTGATGGCTATACCGGCTTTCAGCATTTCGGCTGCGACGTCGGCCATTTCGCCGGTTGCGCAACGCGCGACGATGACGGCCTCGTCTTTCCGGACCGGCAAGCAGGCAACCCATTTATCCAAGGTGGCGTTCACGAGCCATGCCACGGCGACAACGCCACATGGCCATGTCTGCTTTCCAAGCCTCGCAGTCTGGCCCAGATCGCAGGCGTCAACGCCGTAGAGCCGGTACTTTTGTTTGGTTTCGACATCCTGGAACGTCCTGGGCGAGAGGACCACGACGCGCATCGGATTGCTCGCTGACGCCCGGGGTGTAGACGCCGGGCGCCATGGCGGTGTCCAACGTGGGGACCTGCGCCGGGCGACTGGCGGCATCGTCAGGGCGAGGCCGCAAGATGTCGCCGCGATAGCAAGGGCAGCGCCAATGGTTTTACGAGCCGGCTTCACTGATCGGGTCTCGGGCTGGCGTGAGCGCACAAATCGATGCCTTCGGCGATCACCTCCGTGGGGGAGTGGATGACGCCGCCCTTCTGATGCATGCTTTCCGACACGCGCGCCGGGACGAGCACCGTGTCGCCTTTGTGAATCTGGCGCGGCACGAAATCGGCCATCTTTCCCTCGAAGAAGGTGACCGTCATCCAATCGCTGACTGATTTTCTTTGGCCCTCGTCGTCGAGCCATGACCGGTTGGTGGCGACACGGTTCCCGATCGACATTTCCAGGAAGCAAGGGTTGGCCGCTGGTTCCCATGACTAACTTCTCTCCAGATTCATTGAGTCAGTAAACTATCTCACAAATCGCTGTGCAAGTGTCTCTGGCTCAAAATCCGGCCGGTGGGGAGGGCGCTCTTGCCCGGATCCGGCGCCGGATGCGCCGGGGTCGGATCCACGGTTTCGAACTGGGCGCGGGCGGTCTGATTTTTGTGATTCGGCCATCCGAGAACAGGGCGTTCCCGGTTACCCGTGTGTACATCTCCCAAGCCGGTGCGAGGGCCTTACGCGGGTATTCAGGGAAGATGCGACCTGTTTCGACCTGCTGCCGGAGCCGTTGGCGCAGCGGCTCGGTGACCCTGCCGACCTCCGCAAGCGTTTCGATCAGCACTTCCTCGAACATCGGCGGGA
>NZ_RZSL01000452.1:0-5107 GCF_003997355.1 Mesorhizobium sp. M1E.F.Ca.ET.041.01.1.1
AGCTTCTTCGCTTCGGCGAGCGAAGTCGCCAGCGGCTTGTCGCAGATGACGTGGATGCCTGCCTCGAGAAAGGCCTTGGCCGCCGGCACATGCACGTTGTTGGGCGTGACGATCGCCACCGCTTCGATGCCGTCCGGCCGCTTGGCCTCGGCCTTGGCCATCTCGGCGTAGGAGCCGTAGCTGCGCGACGGATCGAGCCCGAGTTCTTCGGCCGAAGCCTTTGCCCGTTCCGGATTCGACGACAGCGCGCCGGCCACCAGCACGAAGTCATTGTCCATGCGCGCCGCGATCCGGTGCACCGCGCCGATGAAGGCGCCCTGCCCGCCGCCGACCATGCCGTAGCGGATCGGGCCGCCTCCCGTTTCCGACTTCGATGCGCCGACCATGCTTTTGTCCCTCCATTGTTGGTTTCCTCCCCTTGAGGGGAGGTCGATCCGCGCAGCGGATCGGGTGGGGTCGCCCGGCGTGGAGCTCGGCATGAACCGACCCCACCCGGCCCTTCGGGCCACCCTCCCCTCGAGGGGGAGGGAAAGCGGTGCTAAATCCCCATCATCGCGCGCAGCAGCTTCTTGTCGCTGGTGCCGCCGGCGAAATCGTCGAAAGCCCTCTCCGTGACCCGGATGATGTGATGCTGGATGAAGGGCGCGCCTTCGGCCGCACCGTCTTCCGGATGCTTGAGGCAGCATTCCCATTCCAGCACCGCCCAGGAATCGTAATTGTACTGGGTGAGCTTGGAGAAGATGCCACTGAAATCCACCTGCCCGTCGCCGAGCGAACGGAAACGTCCTGCCCGGTTCACCCAGCCCTGATAGCCGGAATAGACGCCCTGCCGTCCCGTCGGGTTGAACTCGGCGTCCTTGACATGAAATGCCTTGATCCGCTCGTGGTAGATGTCGATGAATTCGAGATAATCGAGCTGCTGCAGCAAGAAATGCGACGGGTCGTAGTTGATGTTGCAGCGCTTGTGGCCGCCGACCGCGTCGAGGAACATTTCGAAGGTCGCGCCGTCGAACACATCCTCGCCCGGGTGAATCTCGTAGCCGACATCGACGCCGTTCTCGTCATACACGTCGAGGATCGGCTTCCAGCGCTTGCCGAGTTCGGCGAAGGCTTCTTCGATCAGGCCTGGTGGCCGCTGCGGCCACGGATAAAGGTAGGGAAAGGCAAGCGCGCCGCTGAAGCTCACCGAGGCCTTCAAGGCCAGATTCTTCGACGCCTTGGCGCCGAACTCCATCTGCTCGACCGCCCATTTCTGACGCGCCTTCGGATTGTTGTGCACCTCGGCCGGCGCGAAGCCGTCGAACTGCGCGTCATAGGCCGGGTGCACCGCGACGAGCTGACCCTGCAGATGCGTCGACAATTCGGTGATCTCGACGCCTGCATCCGCGCAGATGCCCTTCACCTCGTCGCAATAGGTTTTCGACGACGCCGCCATCTTCAGATCGAACAAGCGGCCGTCCCAGGTTGGGATCTGCACGCCCTTGTAGCCCAGGCCGGCCGCCCATTTGGTGATCGAGGCCAGCGAATTGAACGGTGCGGCATCGCCCGCGAACTGCGCCAGAAACAGGCCGGGACCCTTCATCGTCGTCGGCATCGGCATCCTCCCTCTCGTTTTTCACGGACCAAGCATAGCGCCGATTGGAGTGAGGGCTAGCCTGTTTGGTCGTTCGGTATCGGCACCGAAGCATGGTGCCATTCTGGTATTACCAAATCCGGAAATTTGGTCAAGCGGCCGGAAACAGCGGAAGAGCAGCAAGAGCGATTGCAGAAGATAGGCTAAATCCATTTAAATCAACAAATTACGCGAAGGTCGAGGCCCTGTTCGCGGTCTTCTTGCCGTTCATGCGAATTTGCTGTAGAGGTCCTGTTAGACCCAATTGGTAGAACCAGTTTCGAGAAAAATCGCTGGAACGCCCTGGGGAGGAATCGTGCGGCGCGCTCCTTGGGAGACGTCGTGGGCAAACGTGACAGGCGAATTCTGGGAAGGATAGATCATGCATCTTTCGACGCACAACTGGATGCGGGCGGAGCCGCTGGAGGTGACGCTCAAGCGGATCAAGAAACTCGGCTATGAGTCGATCGAAATTTCCGGCGAGCCCGCTCAATACAAGATCAAGGAAACGCGTGCGCTGTTGAAGGAGCACGGCATCCGCTGCTGGGGCTCGGTGACGCTGATGCTGGGCGAACGCAACCTCGCCGCCAAGAACCAAGGCCAGCGCGAGCGCTCGGTGCAATATGTCAAGGACGTGCTGACCATGGTGAGCGAGCTCGACGGCGAGATCATCACGCTGGTTCCCGCCACCGTCGGCAAGGTGGTGCCGGACGGCACCGAGGCGGAAGAGTGGGGCTGGGTGGTGGACGCCACGCGCGAATGCTTCGCCCATGCCAAGAAGGTCGGCGTCAGGATCGCTATCGAGCCGCTCAACCGCTTCGAGACCTATCTCTTCAACCGTGGCGCCCAGGCGCTCGCGCTCGCCGACGCGGTCAGCCCGGAATGCGGCGTGTGCCTCGACGCCTATCACATCCACATGGAGGAATTTAACGTCTATGACGCTATCCGCCAGGTCGGAAAGCGCCTGTTCGATTTCCATGTCGCCGACAACAACCGCTTCGCCGCGGGCCTCGGCCAGATCGACTGGCCGAAGATCGTCGGCACGCTGAAGGAGATCGGCTATGACGGCGCGCTGACCAATGAGTTCGTCGCGCCGGTCGACCGCACACCGGCCGCGCCCTATCCGGAAATGGTGGAGCGCAACCCTGTCGATATCTCGCCCGAGCAGCTCAAATTCATCCAGGACCACGGCTCCAGCCTGCTCACCGAGAAATTCTACACCGACCAGATGCGTATCACGGCCGAAACGCTGCTGCCGCTGATCAAGTAGCCGGTCCGATTGATGCCCTTCCGCCCGACCGGGCGGCGGGGCCGGGGATGAAGATGCGTATCAGAGACGTCCAGGCCTGGTGGGTTCGCGTACCGATCGAAGTCGCAAAGCAGCATCGCAGCGACTTCGGTCAGGTCACGACGTTCGATGCCGCCATTTTGCGCATCGAGACCGATGACGGCCTGGTCGGCTGGGGCGAAGGCAAGAACGCCGCCGGCAGCGCCGGCAGCTATGGCGCGCTGGTCCACATGCTGAACCACGAGATCGCGCCGCAGCTCATCGGCCGCGACCCGGCCGACATCGGCATCATCTGGGAAATGCTTTACAACGGCGTGCGTCACAACACGGCCGCCCATGCCGGCCACGCCATGCCGCAGCTGGCGCGGCGCGGCATGAGCGTGGCGGCGATCAGCGCTGTCGACATCGCGCTCTGGGACATCCTCGGCAAGTCGCTGGGGCAGCCGGTCTGGCGGCTCCTCGGCGGTCGCAAGGTCGAGCGCATGCAGGCCTATGCGTCGGGAGGCTGGGCCGGCGCCGATGCGATCGGCGACCAGCTCAAATCCTACATCGCCAAGGGCGGCTTCAAAGCGCTGAAGATGCGCATCGGCGCCATGGACGGCGCGCCGCATATTTCGGCCGCGCGCGTGCGCGCCGCGAGGGAAGCGGTCGGTCCGGATATCGAGCTGATGGTCGACGCGCACGGCACCTATACCGTCGCCGAGGCGAAGCGCTTCATCAGCCTCACCGCCGACCTCGACCTCGCCTGGTTCGAAGAGCCGGTGATCGCCGACGACAAGCCCGGCATGGCCGAGGTGCGCGCCTCGGGTTCGACCCCGATCGCCACTGGCGAGAGCGAGGCGACGCGCTTCGCCTTCCGCGATCTTGCCTTGCTGAAATCGGCCGATATCTTCCAGCCGGACCCCGCCTTCTGCGGCGGCATCAGCGAGGCGATGAAGATCGGCACCATCGCCAGCGCCTTCAACCTGCGCTTTGCGCCGCATCTTTGGGCCGGGGCGCCCTGCTTCTTTGCCGGGCTGCATGTCTGCGCGGCTTCGCCCGCCAGCTTCATCGTCGAATATTCGCTTGGCGCCAATCCGATGATCCATGATCTCGTCGAAGAGACTGTCGAAGCGAAAGACGGTATGATAGCGATCCCTGAAAAGCCCGGACTGGGTTTCACCATTTCGGAGCGGTTCCTGGAGGCGCACGCGCAACGCATTTGACGATGAAAGAGAAGAACCTCCTCGCGGAACTCGCCGCCTATCTGTTCTCCAACTCGGACAAGGAGTCGGGCCGCACGCCGTCGGAGCGCGAACTGGCGGAGCATTTCGGCGTCAGCCGTGGCCAGATCCGCGAAGCGCTGGCGATTTTGGAAGCCATGCGCATCGTCGAGCGCCGCGCCAAATCAGGCATCTACATCGACACCAAGCAGGCAAGCGTAGAAGCGTTAGCGCTTTTCGCCCGCGCGGGCCTGCCGCTCGATCCGGTGCAGATCTACGAGACCGTCGAGCTGCGCAAGATCCATGAGATCAAGGCGGCCGAGCTTGCCTGCTCGCGCGCCACCGAGGAAAATTTCGAGCGGCTGCGCGAGATCCTGAAGGCTTCCGAAGAGCGCATCGCCGCCGGCGAAGGCCTCGCCAAGGAAGACCGCGAGTTCCATCTCGAGATCGTGCGGGCGACCAAGAACGGCGTCTTCCACAACATCTGCAGCGTCTATTACCTGATGGGCGAGCAGCGCCTGCCGATCTATTTCAACGACCCCGAGCGCAGCGTGCGTTCGCATGCCGAGCACATCCAGATCTACGAGGCGTTGCTGCGCCGCGACGGCAATCTCGCCCAGGCGCTGATGAGCGCGCACCTGCAAGGGGCCGAGAGCTACTGGAAGGGGATCATCGAAGGTCGCTTGACGGAGCCGAAAAACATGGCGCTCGAAAAGGCCTGAACCTGACGATGCCGAAAATCCTGTCGACGCATCCACTGCACCCGCGCGCCACGGCCATGCTGGCGGGGGCAGGCAAGCTGGCAATCGCTTCCGCCCTCGATGCCAAGACCCTGGTCGCCGAGGCCCGCGACGCCGACATCGTCATCGTGCGCGCGCCGCTGCCGCCGGAGCTGTTCGATGGCGCAGACAATTTGCGCGCCGCGATCCGCCATGGCGCGGGGCTAGACATGATCCCGGTCGAGGCCGCCACCGCTGCCGGCGTGCTGGTGGCGAACGTGCCGGC
>NZ_RZSL01000453.1:0-5081 GCF_003997355.1 Mesorhizobium sp. M1E.F.Ca.ET.041.01.1.1
ACTGGGACATGGCGAAACAGGAGGAGTTTCGCCATGTCCCAGTTGAGCGGTATCGTGAGTTTGTTCCTGATCGCGGCTGCGTTCCTGACGTCGTGCGACAGCCAGAAACCCCAGCAAAGCTCCGTGGAGCTTTTTCACGCGACAGAGTAGCTCGAACAGAGTGGTTGAGACGTTCAAGGCCCCGGTTCGCCGGGGCCTTTTCGATTCCAGCCAGCCGACCTGGTTGGTCAATGCCAGTAAGGCTTTACGTGATAGTATTGGAAGGACGCCTCGCGGGCTGCTTCGCCATCGGCGCCGGTCAGCTCCTTGATCGAGTAGGCCGGCGCCGCCTTGAGCTGGTCCTTGGTGAACGGCACGACATAGCCGCCTCTATCTTCGTCATAGTCGAGCGTCGCCCACGGAACGGCATGATATTTCTCGCCCATGCCGAGAAAGCCGCCGAAGCCAATGACGGCGAACATGATGCCGTTCGACATCTTGTCGAGCATGACATCCTCGATGCTGCCGATGCTGTCGCCGGCGGTGTTGTAGACCGAAGTTCCGATGACGCGTGAGGCGGCAATGGCTTCGGTATGCCCAGACGGGGTGGTCATTGTTGTGCTCCTCTCATTTGAATGTCCGTCTGGACAATGAGGGGAGAGGGCGAAGGTTCCAGACTTTTCCGCCGGCGGCCTGATCCTAATCGGCAAGGATGAAGGTCACCTTCATATTGACGCGATAGGCGGAGATCTTGCCGTTCTCGATCACGATCTTCTGGTCCTGGATCCAGGCGCCTTCCACGTTCTTCAGGGTCTTTGCGGCGCGCGCAATGCCATTCTCGATTGCGTCCTGAAAGCTTTTGTTGGACGACGACGTGATCTCGGTGACCCGGGCGACAGACATGGCTTCCTCCTGCCAACGAACTCAGTTGCGAAGAAGAGCGTACAGCCGGCGGTTGCCAGCGACAAGCCAGACGAGGTTGCAGGCCCGCCAGCATTGTCTCCCCGTCGCATTGCATGGCATTGTCGCATCAGGGGGTGGCGATGAGCGGAAAGCGCAATCGGCGGCAGACCAGTGTGCAAGCGCCGGCGCCGGTGGTCGACGCCAATGCCGCCAATGCGTCCAGCGGATACTTCTTTGCCGGCGGCATGGGCCTGATCGGCATATTGATCGTCTGGTGGTTCGAACTCCCACTCAACTTCGACGTCACGGATCGCGAATTCAATCCGCTGATCTTCATCCCCGTCGTATTCGTCCTCATTGCGCTCTACTCGCTGCTGAAGGCGATCCGCGACACGTTGCGGGTTCGCAAGTTCGGCACGACGACACTTGTCGCCGGACCCGCGACGGCCGGCCGGCGCTTCGAAGGTTCGGTACGATCAAGCCGCGATCTGGCGCCGGACGGCGACTACACGGTGCAGCTGAAATGCATCCGCACCTACCGGGTCGGCGGCCCGATCGTGAACACCAGCGGGACGCAAAAATCGACCTACAAGGACGAGCTCAAATGGCAGGAAACGATCGCCGTGCCATGCGCGTCGATCCGGTCGAGCGCAGGCATTCCCTTCGCTTTCCAGATACCGCCCGAGGCGCTGGCCTCCAAAGGGCCGCCGATATATGAGCGGGTGGATGGCAATGTGCGATGGATCCTGACCGTCAGCGCTCCCATGCGGGGGCTGGACTACTACGCCGTCTTCGCAATCGACATGCGTGGCGCCGGAAGCAGAGAATGACGGGGCGGGACTTAGCGCCCCTTGGCGACGCGGTCGAATGCCATCAGCTTTTCCAGCAAGGCCGGCATGTCCTTGAGAGGCACCATGTTGGGGCCGTCGGAAGAGGTCGAGTTGTCCGGATCATGGTGGGTCTCGATGAAGACCCCGGCGACGCCGACGGCGACGGCTGCGCAGGCCAGTGTTGCCACGAAGCGCCGCTCACCGCCGGAGGAGGCGCCCTGCCCGCCCGGCTGCTGCACGGAATGAGTGGCGTCGAAAATCACCGGCGCGCCGATCTCGGCCATGATCGGCAGCGCGCGCATGTCCGACACCAGCGTGTTGTAGCCGAAGGATGCGCCGCGCTCGGTGACCAGCACGTTCGGGTTGCCGGAACCCGTGATCTTGGCGACGACATTCTTCATGTCCCAGGGCGCGAGGAACTGGCCCTTCTTCACGTTGACGATTTTGCCGGTCCGCGCAGCGGCGACAAGCATGTCGGTCTGGCGCGAAAGGAAGGCCGGTATCTGCAGGACGTCGACATGCGGCGCCACGATCGCGCATTGCTCCTCGGTGTGGACGTCGGTCAGCACCGGCAGTGAAAACGTCTTGCGCAGATCGTCAAAGATGGGCATCGCCGCGTCGAGCCCGGCTCCGCGCGTCGCCGACAGCGAGGTGCGGTTAGCCTTGTCGTAGCTCGTCTTATAGACGAGGCCGATGCCCAGCCGCTCAGTCAGTTCCTTCAGCGCGCCGGCCATGTCGAAGGCGTGCTGGCGCGATTCGAGCTGGCATGGGCCGGCGATGAGCGACAAAGGCGCATTGTTCGCGAAGACGACCTTGCCGACAGTTACCGATGTATTAGGCGCCAGGGGCTCGCTCATGGGATCTCCCGAAAGATGAAGGCCGCGCCCTGACCGGGCGCCGGCGGCACGACAATATCGTTGCCGCTCATGTTGTGTTCGATCGCGTTCGTTGCAAGCAGGCGCGCCACGGCGGCCGTGTCGCGGATCGAGAAAACGATCGCCGCAAAACACATATCCGAAGAGACCCCCGCCGAGAGACCGAAGCGTGAGGCAAATGCGTCGGGCGCCATGATGCTCAGGATGGCGTTGGGCAACTCAACCTTGTCGCCCGCTTCCACCCTCTTGCCGGCAGCGGTGGAGACCAGCCCGGCCTGGCTCGAAGGCCTGTCGCTGACCGCGACGATCTCGACGATGCCGGTCACCCCATTGGCGTGAGCCTGCAGCGCGGTGCGGTCGATGTTCGGCGCGTTGATGCGCTGGCAGGCGAAGAGGAATGCGTCCGTTGCCTCGCTGCCGGTCGCGAATGCCAGTTTGAACGACGCCATATCGCTTTTCCCGGACGCGTCGGTAAAGGCGCGCGAAAAGCTCAGCATATCCCCCGCCGACACTCCCGCCTCGACATAACGCGCATGGTCGGCATCGGCATCGGCCGTCCCGAAGACAATGGCGGAAAAACCTTCGTCGCCGAGCTTGTTGCGGTAAAGGCGGTCGCGCGCGACGAAGACGTTGCCTTCGCCTATCGCCCTCACCGCCGTTTGCTCATCGCTGATGGCCAGCGGCTCCAGATAGGTTCCATCGGCGAGAAAAACACAAGCGTTCTCAGTTCCGAAAGGATGGACGCCGGTTGGCGCAACGACAAAGCCGAGCGACGAGAGGCGCTGCCTCGCGACCCCGAGGCTCCCGGTGGGCAGAACCAAATGGTCGAGCGGGTGGGTCGAAGTTTCGATCATGCCGGCGCGGTTTGCCTCATTCCGGGAACGGGTTCAAGGCCCGGCGTCAGCGAAGCGACTGGCCGCCGGTTCAGGCGGCGGCCACGACGTCCGCCGAATAGCGCAGTTCGCGCAAAGGCTTCACCCTGCTGGTCGTCTCCGCATAGATCGGATGTGCCTTATAGGCGGCGAGGGCTGCCTCGTCCTCGAATTCAGCATAGACGACCACATCGATCGCGTTGGAGAACAGATCGACCTTGGTGTTGAGCGTCACCTCGAAATGTTTCGAGTGCGGAATATGACCCAGTGCCTGCAGGTCGGACCGCACGGTCTCCACATCTTCCTTGCGCCTGACGCTGAAGAAAACGATGTGCCGGATCAATCCAGCCTCCTTGATCGACGGGTGAGCGCGTTTTTGTGGGAGCGAGGCCATCGCGTCAACCGGCAACGATGTCGCGCCCTGCGGTCGAGACGGCAGCGCCGGCCTCAGGCTGCTCCGGTGACGTAGCGCACGATGCGCGACATCTCCCTGACGGTCGCATCGAGGTAGCGGCCCTGATTGTAGAGGCCGTCCCAGATCAGGAAGAAGGTGATGGCGACGATGACGATCACATAACGCATGGCTAAAGCTAACGCATGTCGCCAGCCGGAACCAGAGAGCCTTGGCGGCAATTGTCCGAAGGCACCGCTTTTTGTGCTTCGTGCGCCTTCCCGGCAGTTTTGATGCCTCACCCTCGGCGGGCGATGCCTGCGGAGTCGCGGCCTGAAAAGCCGCGGCGTACTAACACAAAAAATTCCTTATGCGACCTTCCGGCGCGACGGTGGATATGGATTCGGCCCTGCCGCGCTTCAAAGCGCGATGCGGTATTTGGCAAATCCCGCCTCGCCTTCGCCCGCCGGCTCGATCTTCAGCGACTTCACCTGATCGATGAAGTCCTTCGCCCTGGGGCCGGTCTCGAAGACGACGCTGGTTCCAGACAACGGCGCGAACGACCAGTTGCCGTCCTCCGACGGGTTGATCGTGCCCTCGCTGACGATGTAGCGCACGATCACGTCGCGATTGGTGTCCGGCGCCTCGTAAATGATCTTGGAAGCGTTGATGTCGGGGAAATTGCCGCCGCCGCCGGCGCGGTAGTTGTTGGTGGCGACCACGAATTTCGCCGCCGGATCGATCGGTTTGCCGTCGAATTGAAGGTCGACGATGCGGCTTGAGCCGGCGTTGGCCACGCCGCCCTTTGTATCGTATTTCGGCGGCTGCGACAGGTCGATCCTGTAGGTGACGCCGTCGATGACGTCGAAATTGTAGGACGGGAAATCGGTGTTGATCAGCGGCTCGTCCGCCTTGCCGGCCTCGATCCTGTTGAAGATGCCCGCCGACATCTCCAGCCATTCCTTGACTTCAGCGCCGGTGATTTCGACCGCCCGCACCGTGTTGGGATAAAGATAGAGATCGGCGACGTTCTTAATGGCGATATCGCCCACCGGAACGTCGGTGTAGTAGTCTGCGCCATTGCGTCCGCCGGCCTTGAAGGGTGCGGCCGCTGAGAGCAGCGGCACATCCTTCCACTGCGTGCTCTTCAATATGTCCTTCAGGTACCAGCTCTGCGCCTGGTTGACGATCTGCACCGAGGGATCGTCGGCGACCAGCGCGAAATAGGAAT
>NZ_RZSL01000454.1:0-5075 GCF_003997355.1 Mesorhizobium sp. M1E.F.Ca.ET.041.01.1.1
CATCTGCACGATATTGCCGACCACCCGCAGGCAACTGCCTTGCGCATTCATGTCCGAATTGCCGGTATAGGTGATCGTCGCGTCGGGCGCATAGATGAAGCCGCTCACCACGGAACCCGCTCCGCCGTTCAGCGTCAGCGCCGAGGTGTTGCCGTGGTCCTGGAAGATGGTGATGCCGGCATAGGGACCGCTGGTCGGAGGCGAGAGGTTCACCTGCTCGTTGGCGTTGATGTAGAGCTGCGAGCCTTCCATCAGGAAGATCGTGACGCCCTGGCCGGTGAGGCTGCCGTTGCCGCCGGGCTTTATGGTGACGCCGCGCAGGATGTAGACGCCCGGCTCGAGTGTGATCTTTCCCGACCAGGTCTTGTCGCAATAGGTGCCGGGCGAGAGCGTGACCGTCTTGCCGTTGGGCATCGTCTGGCAGAGCCCGTAGGCGGGCGGGGTGACGTTGGCCAGCGGATCGAAGGACGCATACTGGTTTTCCTTCGGCGCGCCGCAGGAAAGGGTGGCATTGGGCGGCGTAAGCCCCGCTGTGGCGCCGACCGTCGAGACGCATCCGGCGCTGACTATGGCAGAGCCGCCCCGGTTGACGGCGTCGGCCGCGTCCGAATTGGCAGCGATCACGCAGCCGTCCATCGCGACGTTGGTCGAGCCCTGCAGGTCGACGGCGTTGTCGGCGTGTGGATCGAGCGCAAGCACGCACGCTTGCGCCCCGGGTTTGATCTCGACGGAGGCGGAGCGGATCGCCTGCCAGGCAGGCGCGCCGCTGATGAAAGCCGGGCGGCTGATGCTGGACGACAGTGAAATGGTATAGGCGCTCGGATCGCCGCTGGCAGTGACCTGGAAGGCGTCGACGCTGCCCGAATATTCCTGCGCGTCGGCGGCGCTCATGTTGGCCGCGAAGAACATCTGGCCGAGCTGCCGCATGTCGCCGGCCGACATCTGCGGCTGGTATTTCGTGCCCACGGCAAGTCCGGCGGCGTCCAGCGAGTTCTGCAGTTGCGCGGCGTCGTCGCTGGTGCCCACGAGATCGACCGCCCCGGCCACGGCAAGCATCAGCGGCACCATGGCGATCGCGGTCGCCACCGCGAAATTGCCGCGCGTCGAAGCCCAGAACTGTCGGATCATGGAAGCATCCCTCGCCGTATACGGCAGAGTGATAAGCCAGCCGTCTCTACGAGCGATTTCCGAAAAAGATAAAATGCAGAAAATGCTAAAATAACAGGTTTATCCGTAGGTTACGCCTTAAGTCTGACGATGCGTGGGACCTAAGTCCGAATGCTTGTGCCACTCAGTCGTAAGTGCGCCCTCTGCGGTCTGACCGGCGCAAGTCGAGCAAAAAAATTAGCCAATCGTTTATCGACAGGTGTTGAACGTGATAGCCGGGATAGCTTGGGTGCGCTCGGCCATGGCCACATTCGGTCGAATTTTCAGAGACTTCTTCTCCCGCCGCCTGCAAAGGGGCGAGGGCGGCAATGTTGCAATCGTCTTCGCGTTCACTCTGCCGATCGTCGTCGGCGGTGCGGGGCTCGGTGTCGAGACGTCCTACTGGTACTATTCGAGCCTGAAGCTGCAGGCGACGGCGGACGCCGCCGCCTATGCCGGCGCGCTGGAAAAGATCCAGGGATCCGACACCGGGGCGATCACCACGGCCGCCACCCAGTCGGCGACCGATAACGGCCTGGGCAATGGCTCCATCACCGTCCACACGCCGCCCACCTCGGGGCCGAACACGGCCAAGAAGGCGGTGGAGGTTATCCTCAACCAGAACCTGGATCGGATGTTCACCTCGATCTTCACGCAGAGCAAGGTGCCGGAGCAGGCGAGGGCGGTGGCGCTCATCACCGACGCCTCCAAGGCCTGTGTGCTGGCGCTCAGTGCCTCGGCCTCGCAGGCGGCGCTCTTCTCTGGCAGCACCAACGTGAAGCTCAGCGGCTGCTCCGTCATGTCGGATTCGATCGCCCCCGATGCCATCAAGGTCCAGGGATCGGCCGGACTCCAGGCCGACTGCCTGATCTCGGTCGGCGGCATTTCGCTTAGCAATGCGGTGGTGACTGACCCCGCGACCTGCAAGGCCCCGATCACCAATGCGCTGCCGGCTGCCGATCCGTTCTCCAGCGTACCTGCGCCCGCGGCCAGCGGCTCCTGTCTGAACGACAACAAGCCGACGCTGGGCCCAGGGACTTACTGCAATGGCATGAACCTCAAGGGCAATGTCACGCTGTCTCCCGGTGTCTATGTCCTCGAGGGCAATTTGAAGATCAACGCCGGCGCGGTCATCCAGGGCGACGGCGTGACCATCTACATGGCCGGCAGCAACACCGTCAGCATGAACGGCAACGCCACGGTGACGCTGAGCGCGCCGACCTCGGGCACCTATTCCGGGGTGCTGTTCTACGGCGACAGGACAGGGACCACGGCGCAAAGCACCTTCAACGGCACCGCGGACTCGCTTTTGACCGGTGCCATTTATTTTCCCAGGCAACAGGTCAACTATCTTGGCAACTTCTCGGGCGTGAACGGCTGCACCCAGGTCGTGGCCGACACCATCCAGTGGTCGGGCAATTCGACCATCAACCAGGATTGCACGAGCCTCGGGATGAAGGATATCCCGGCGGCGCCGTCGGTCGCGATCGTCGAGTAGCGGCATGGGACCCGCGATCTCATTCCGCAAGAACCGCTCAGGCGCCGCCGCGGTGGAATTCGCGCTCGTGCTGCCGGTGCTGTGCACGGCTCTGTTCGGCGTCGCCGACGGCTGGTCCTACGTCACCAGCTCGTTGAATATGCGGGCCGGCGTGAAGACGGCGGCGAATCTGGTGTTAGCCGGCTCCTCCGACGACAGCGCCACCCAAGCCGCCGCGCTCGCAAGCTGGGACAACAAGCCCACCGACGCCGCGGTCACGGTGAACCGCACCTACAAATGCGGAACGACCGTGGTTGACCAGGCGACCCTGTGCGCCGGACCGAAGCTAAACTCGATCTACGTCCAGATCCAGGCGTCGGGCACCTGGGTTCCGCCCTTTGCCTTCGGCCCTTTCCCAAACAACACCGCGCTCGGCCATCAGCAGGTGGTCCGTGTCCGCTAAAGCAATTCCAGGAAAAGTGCGCAGCGGTTTTCCGTCCGGAATTGCGCCTCGATACAGGCAAAAAGCGAGGGCGTTTGCCTGCAATGCCTCAGGCGGCGCCGCCATCGAGTTTGCGCTCATTGTGCCTTTCCTGGTCATGCTGCTCTTCGGCATCTTCGCCTTCGGCTGGTCGATGAATGCCGACTCCAGCGTCCGCTATGCGCTGGAGGCCTCCGCCCGCTCGCTGCAGCTCAACAACACGCTGACCCAGGCCGACATACAGACGATCGCGACGCAGAAGCTGCAGGCGCTTGGCTTGCAGAACGTGAACGTCACGATCACCACCGATCTGCCGAGCGGCGGCTTCTGCATGGCGCATGTGAACGCCAGCTATGCCTTCGTGATCAACTTCCCCTATTTCAGCGACTTCCCGATCAACTACGCGACCACGGTGAACGTGCCGCTGCTCAACAGCGTGAAAGGAGCTTGTCCTCAGTCATAGTCGGAACTGAATCGCCCGATTATGGATTCCGCCTGACCGAGTCCGATATCCAGGCGATCGCGACCAAGAAGCTGCAGGCGCTTGGCCTGAAGAATGTGAACGTCACGATCACCACCGATCCGCCGAGCGGCGGTTTCAAGATGGCGCAAGTGAGCGCCAGTTACGCCTTCGTCATCAATTTCCCCTATTTCAGCGACTACCCGATCAACTATTCGACGTCCGTCACCGTGCCGCTGATCGGCAGCTAGGGGAAATCCAGCGAGAGTATATAATGATATATACTGGCATCGGCTCGGGATGTCTGAAATCAAAACCGTTGGCGCGCCTCGCGCTCAAGTACTCCCGGTGCTAGTAGATGGCGTCCACAACCAGTGCGATATTTCTCCAAAAAAGCGCGGTATAACAAGGAGATGAAGCCCTCTGTGGACGCAGGCTGAGTGGGGCTGGGCCTATGGTCCGACGGGGTATGGGCCTTCATTGTTCCAGAGGGCCGATCTCGATTTGGGCCAAATATTATCGTGAGATTTCAATGGCTTAATGCATTCTCTAGGTTGGAGATGAAGGTATTTCCCAGGTCGCTCCCTTGCCGCGACTGATTTTGACTAAAAGTTACTCCAAGCCGTTAGGGAATTCTCATATGAGGCGATCTAGCGGTTGGGCATTGGTGGCGATCACCTGCGGAGAAACATTATGACGATCCGAAAGACACTTCTGGCCTCACTGGCCGTCCTGGCACTCGCGACTGCTCCGGCGCTTGCCGGCGCCGGCGGCAACGGTGGTGGCAATGGCGGTGGTCACGGCAACAGCGGCGACCACGGCGGCGGCAACGGTAAAGGCGGCGGCAACGGCGGCGGCAAGGGCAACAGTGGCGCAACGCACGGCAAGGCATCGGCTCCGGGCCAGTTGGCGAAGTCGCAGGACGACACGACCGACGACGTCACGGATGACACGCCCGCGACGCCGAAGGAAAAGAACCTGCATGCCAAGCTCGGCCGGCTGAACTCGCTGCAGCGCAACATCAACGCTTACATGAACTCCAAGAGCCCGAAGTTTGCGGCCATCCAGGCCTATGTGACTCAGGCGGCGGCAGCCAAGAACGCGCAAGCCGCGGTTGACGCGGCAACCCAGGCCGTGGCCGATGCCCAGGCCGCGCTCGACGACCTGAATGCGCAGATGACCGCGCTGCAGGCGGACCCGAACGCCACCCAAGAACAGATCGACGCTTTGCAGGGGCAGATCGATGACGCGACCACCGCGCTGAACGACGCCAACCAGGCACTCACCGATGCCCAGACGGAGGCTGCCAATACGCCCGCGCCGGACGACGCGACGTTGGACGCAGCCCTTGCCGACATGGCCAACAAGCCGGTCGACGCCGAAGTCACCGACTGGGCCAAGGGCGTGCTGGCCGACAAGATCGACCAGGCAGCCGCCGCGACGACGACGCCGTAAGGCGCGAAGCGGCAAACCTGCCAGAGGGTGAAACTGTCATGCCGCCGGGCCTCGCC
>NZ_RZSL01000455.1:0-5069 GCF_003997355.1 Mesorhizobium sp. M1E.F.Ca.ET.041.01.1.1
ACACCAAGGCGATCAATGGTCATTCGGATGTGCTCTTCGGCCATGTCGCCAGCCGCAATCCGGACATCGTCGCGAAAGTGAAGGATTGGCGCGAGACGGCCGGCGGCATTCCCGGCCCGTTCGAGGCCTGGCTCGTGCATCGCGGCCTCGAAACACTCGAGGTGCGCTTCGATCGCATGTGCTCGTCGGCCGAAACGATCGCCCGTCGTCTCAAGGCGCATCGCGCCGTAAGCGGCTTGCGCTTTCCGGGTCTGGAGGGAGATGCCTCGCACAATCTGGCTCGCGCCCAGATGGAGCGCTTCGGCTTCCTCATCTCGTTCGAACTCGCCTCGGAAGAGACTGCAGAGGCTTTCATCGACAATTGCGCGTTGATTGAATCGGCGACGTCATTCGGCGGCGTGCACAGCTCGGCCGAACGCCGCTCGAAGCGCGGCGACGCCGTGCCGCCCGGCTTCGTGCGGCTGTCGATCGGCTGCGAGCCGGTCGAGGAACTCTGGCAGGCGATCGAGGCGTCTTTGGATCATCTCGGCCCATAGCGCGCCGCCAAGACCATTGTAGGAAAATGCCAGCTGGCCTGTAAGCCGGGTTCTGTATGGCCCTCGCGCCTTTCGGCGCGAGAACGTGGCGGCCATTCATCTTGGGCGCATGTCGCCATGCGCCTCACGCAACCTACCCGGGCGGTGGGCCGGAAACAGCCCTCGAAGGTTTCCCCTCGCACCGCCCCTATTCGGTCTTGCTCCCGGTGGGGTTTGCCGTGCCGCTCCTGTTGCCAGTCGCGCGGTGGGCTCTTACCCCACCCTTTCACCCTTGCCGCGGCATTCGCCGCGGCGGTTTGCTTTCTGTGGCACTTTCCCTGGGGTTGCCCCCGCCGGCCATTAGCCGGCACCGTGTCTCCATGGAGCCCGGACTTTCCTCACCCGCAGCCTTTCGGCTTCGCGGGCGCGGCCGCCCGGCCAGCTGGCAAGCGCGTATAAAGGGATTCCCGCCTGAAAACGCAAACGAAAAAGCTAGTGCATGTCTCCCAAAGTGCGCAGCGGTTTTGGGACAACGACATGCATGAACAAACATGCATTGCCCAAATCCACTTCGAAATATGAGCTTTATGCCGGCGAGCCGAGCGCCGCCATCTGCACCTTGACCTTGCTGCAATAGGCGGCCGAAACCGGATTCATCCGCCTTGCACCGTGGCCGGCATTGTATTTCAGGATCGTGCCGCAGGTGGTGCCGCCGCCGAGGCCCTGCGCCATGGCAAGGTACTTCATGCCGTATTTGATGTTGGTATCGGGGTTGAACAGTCCCTTGGCCGAACCCGTATAGCCCATCATCCGCGCCGTCGCCGGCTTGATCTGCATCAGGCCGATCTCACCGGCGCTGCCGACCATGTTCGGCCGGTAATTGCTCTCGATCTTGATGACTGCATTGGCGAGCGAGACCGGGACGCCATAGCTTGCCGCATAGCGGGCGATGATCGCAGAATATTGGCCGCCGGCAGCCCCGCCGCCGATGGCCGAAGACGACGATACGGGCTTCTCCGGGTGAATGGACGCCGTCATCGTCATGTCGACGCTCCGCTTGCCGCGCTTCGCACCGCGTTTCGGCGCTGATCTTGCCGACTTCAATGCGGCGGCCTTTTGCACTTTCGTCTCATCGGTTTTCTTTGGCTTTGCGGCTTTGGGATCCGAGGCCGTCTTCGGCGTTGCGGGGGTTGCCGCGAACCCATTGTCGGCGGCCCGCAAGCTCAGCGGCGCGCTGTTCGCCGGGCCGAAGGCAAAAGTCATCACTCCGGCAGCAACGGCTGCCGCTACAACGGTCAATTTCTGCATGTAGTCCTGTTCTGTTTGAACCGCGCGAAGAACTTCGCTCGGCGTGGCTAACTCAATATCGGCACATCTTGGGAGGCTAGACGTCCGACAACTTGCGGGAGTTGCGTTTGGAGAGCGAATTGGCGCCAATGAAGGCGAGGCAATTCACTTTGTATGACAAAGTTGTAATTTAGGGAACCTGGCGAGACTATCTGAGCGAGGCTGCCTTCACGGAAGCCAGCAGCCTTTGCAACGTGCGGATCGTCGAGTCATCCGCAACGCCGTCGACCAACCGCCGCCGGAAATGCCGCTGAAACGCCGCCACCACGATTTCTGTTTGGCGATCGAAGATGCCCGATATCTCTACGCCATAACCATAGAGCGCCAGCATCGACTGCAATGCCTCGACCTCGGCGCCGGCATCGCCCGCCTTCAGTGCCGCGCCCAGCCTGATCGGGGCCGCGGGAACGAGATGGCCGACGCCGGCCGCAAAAAGCGCTTTCCAGGGAAACTTCTCGCCCGGATCGACCTTGCGCCCCGGCGCCACGTCGGAATGCGCAAGAACCCTCTGAGCTGGAATGGAGTGCCGGCCGATGATCCCAGCGCACAATCCGATCACCGCATCGATCTGCCGCTTCGGGAAAGCTCTATAGCCGAGCGAATGCCCGGGATTGACGATCTCGATGCCGACCGAGCACGAGTTGATGTCGGTGCGCCCGAACCATGAGCTCTTGCCGGCATGCCAGGCGCGGTCGCTCTCGCGCACCATCTGCACGATGCGGCCATCCTCATGGACGAGATAATGCGAGGACACCTCGCTTGCAGGATCGCACAGCCACGCCTCGGCGCCGGCGCCGGTCGCCATGCCGGTATAGTGCAACACGATCATGTCGAGCCTGAGCGTCTCGCGTCGCGGACCGAAATTCGGCGACACCCTGACCTCGGCACCCGGCTGGTCGGGCAAGAAACCGCTCATACGTGCCTGAGGCCCCGTTCGATCATCTCATAGGCCGCGTTGATCGCTGCGACCCTTGTCGTGGCGATCTTGATGAACTCCTGCGGCAGGCCGCGCGCGATAAGCCTATCAGGGTGATTGTCGGAGACCAGCTTGCGGTAGCGCTTCCTGACCTCCTCGAACGGCTTCCCTCGCTCGATGCCGAGAACGACATAGGGATCGGCGGCGCCGAGATTGACGTGCCGCGACAGGATCGCTTGGTAATGCGCCTCGTCGATCCGGAAAATCTCGGCAATGCGATGCAGGAATTGCCCTTCCCGCTCGTGGATCAGCCCGTCGGCCTTGGCGATATGGAACAGCCCGTCGAGTATGTCTTCCAGCATCATGCAATTCGCGTGGCCCGAACCGCAGAGTTGCGCCATGCGCTGGGCATAGATCTCGAACCCTGCGACATCGCGCTTGGCAAGATCGTAGAGGCGCGCCACGTTGCGCGTCTCGCTCGGCGGCACGTCGAAGATTTCCTGGAAGGCGCGCACTTCATCCTGAGTGACGATGCCGTCAGCCTTCGCCATCTTGGCCGAGAGCGCGATCATCGCCACCGAGAAGGCAACGCGCCGGCGCAGATCCGGGTCGCCGGAAAACACTGTACGCACGGCCTCGACGACATCGGCGACGCCCGAGGACGCCGACGACGAAACACGAGCGATGAAGTCGCCGAGGCGGTCCCAAATCGACATGCCGGCTACTTAGTGCGAACCGCCCACCGCTATCAAGCCGGGACGATGCCGCAGGCCCAACGGCCGTTGACCGCAGTCCCGGCAAAAAAAGGAAGGCCAGCGCAAGGCCGGCCTTCCGGATTTCATTCGATTGGCTTCTACTGCGCGGGCGCAGCAGGAGGTGTTGCCGGAGCCGGTTCAGCAGGCTTCGAAGCGTCAGGCGTAGCTGGCTTCATCGGCTGCTCATTGGCCGGCGGGTTGGTGCTTTGGGTGGTCGTGTTGTCAGTGCCGGTACCGCTGTTGCTGCAAGCCGCGACCCCCAGCAGGGCGAGCGCCGAAACAGACGCCAGGATGAGCTTCTTCATGGTATCTCTCCTTCAGCAAACGTTCACATTTCGGTGAACGGTCGCAGGAGAAATGCATCAAGCGGCTCCCAGGTTTCGTAACGTTGCATTTCCAAATGTAACATCAACTGGCGATTGCCGCGGTCGAAACGGCGAACTAACAGAACATACGCTCGCACAGATTGGATAAGCAGAATGCCGGAAGCCGCGGTGAACAAGAAATGGGATTTCTGGATCGACCGGGGCGGCACCTTCACCGACGTCATCGGCCGCGATCCGCAGGGCCGGCTGCACCCGCGCAAGCTTCTGTCCGAGAACCCTGAGGTCTATGCCGATGCCGCCATCCAGGGCATTCGCGACCTGCTTGGGCTAAAATCCGGCACCGCCATTCCCGCGGATCGGATCGGCGACATCAAGATGGGCACCACGGTCGCAACCAATGCGCTGCTGGAGCGCAAGGGCGACCGAGTGCTGCTGCTCATCACCAAGGGTTTTCGCGACGCGTTGCGCATCGCCTACCAGGCGCGGCCGGATATTTTTGCCAAGGAAATCATCCTGCCGGAGCAGGTCTACGAGCGCGTGATCGAGATCGACGAGCGGGTGCGCGCCGACGGTTGCGTCGAGCGCCTGCTCGACATCGCCGCCTGCCGCCCGGCGATCGAGCAGGCCAAGGCCGACGGCATCGACGCGGTCGCCATCGTCTTCATGCATGCCTGGAAATATCCCGACCATGAAAAGGCGGTGGCCAAGGTCTGCCGCAAGATCGGCTTCGAGCAGATTTCGGTCAGTCACGAGGTCTCGCCGCTGATCAAGCTGGTCGGCCGTGGCGACACCACGGTGGTGGACGCCTATCTTTCGCCGATCCTGTCGCGCTACGTGCAAAGGGTAGCCGGAGAATTGGGCCCGGGGCCCCGCCTGATGTTCATGATGTCGTCGGGCGGGCTGACCGCCGCCGACATGTTCCAGGGCAAGGATGCGCTGCTTTCCGGCCCGGCCGGCGGCGTGGTCGGCATGGTCGAGACGGCGAAGCTCGCCGGCTTCGACAAGGTCATCGGCTTCGATATGGGCGGCACCTCGACCGATGTCGCCCATTATGACGGCGAGTATGAGCGCGCCTTCGACACCGAAGTCGCAGGCGTGCGCATCCGCGCGCCGATGATGCGCATCCACACCGTCGCCGCCGGCGGCGGTTCGATCCTGCACTACGAGGCCGGCCGCTTTCGCGTCGGTCCTGACTCGGCCGGCGCCAATC
>NZ_RZSL01000456.1:0-5068 GCF_003997355.1 Mesorhizobium sp. M1E.F.Ca.ET.041.01.1.1
GTCCGTGACGTCACCGGCGAGCTCGAACCGCACCTCAATGAAATTCGTATTCTCAAGCTGCGCCTGGAATGTCTCCGTGACTTGGTGCAGGAAGCCGCGACGGTCCTGCGCATTGGCAAGCCCCTGTCCGCTATCGGTGAAGATCTCGATATCGCGCTTCTCGCCCTGTTCATTGGCGCGTGTGCCGATATAGGCAAGCAAGGCGCCCGCCTGCTTGCCATTGGCCGCGCTGGACAAGATCTTGAACACCGCTGGCTGCGCGCCGGCGGCATAGGCCGCTCGCGCCGCAACCGCCCTCGCCTCTCGCGTCGCCCGCGCGAAGCGTCGAGTGGACGGGAGCGCGCCCGACCTTCCGCCGCCCCCGCCACGGCGCCGCCATTCTTCTTCCTCTTCCTTGACGAAGGCGCCGAGCGCGAGGTCGAAAATCGCTATCGCCCCCTTTGCGTCGCTGGATGAACGCAAGCTCCCACTGGTGCACACAGACAGCGGTATCGCGCTGAGCGGTCCTCCTCGGCCAGCGGACGAAACCGGTGCCTTTGCGACCCGTGCGCTCGCTCCCAGGTGCGTTGCGCTCGCCGTCGGCCATTGCGCACCCGCCATAGGCGAAGCCGCGCGGGCCGGGGCGGCGGCGCTCGCATGGATGTTCATCGCTTGACGATCGGCCGTCTCCCGGCCAGCCGCTTGCAAAGGCTTATCCTCCTCAAGCTGCTCGAGATCGCCAGCGCCCGGCATCCGCAGATAGCATTCGATCTCGGCAGCATATCCGGCGAGACGACCGCTCATGCCTTGACCTCGCGCCGCTTGCGCGGCCTGGCAATCATTGCCTTCAATTCTTCGCGGAACCGGCGCACGAGCTCACCAACGGCGATCAAGGCGCGCTCAAGGTCCTCGTCATATGGCACCCGGCCCTCGTTCATCGCGCGGACCGCCTGATTGAAATTCACACCAACACGGCGAAGCTGGTCGGTGGCCTCCTCAATGGAAGGTCGCAGTTCCCCCGTCGCCGCCGGTAGAAACCCCGCCTCGGTGCGGACAAGGCGGCGAACGACTTCGCTGACCGTCACCGACTCCACGTCAGCCATGGTGCGCAGCCGCTCCAGTTCGACTCTTGAGAAGCGCACATGCAGGACTTCGCCATAGCGCCGGGATGCATTCTGCCTTTCTGTTTGGCCACTGTTGGCTCTCATCTTCAAGCCCGCTTGCGGGCGCTAAGGCCGTTGGGCCGCGCCGTCCTTTTTTCGTGTGTAACACAAAAAAGGCTATCCTGCCAAAGACAAAAACAATATCACCAAAACATCTTTGCGGGTGTACGCTACATCAACCCAGCTTTCATTTCCAACTCATCTGCACATGTTAGCACGGAAACATGTTTCCTTGTGGACATCTTGCATCGTCAACTTAACGACAAGCCAACGTTGCGACATGTTTCTGTCTCAGCATGTTACCTTGCTGCGGCATCATCATGCTAGCTAACATGGAGACAGCTCGCAAGGAGCAGGGAACGTGAGCTCGCGCGATCGGGATCGCGGCGACCCGTGCGTTAGTAAGGCGGATAAGCCGAGGCATGCGACCGGGGCCAGGCACGGCCGCCTTGCGCCGGGCCAAGCATCGATGGCGCGGCCTCACCGATGGGCCTTTAGCGTTCCCTGCAACCCTCACCGCGGCGGATGCCGCGGGGCGGGCTGACCTAATCGTTCGGGAGCTTGTGCTTATGGATCCTGATGTAGTCCTGCACCGCTTGGCGCAGCAGCTCGGTCATGCTGTGGCCGTTGCTGATAGCTAGCAGCTTGAATTGGCGCTGTTCGCCGGCCGTAAGGTAATAGCCGCAGCGCACCATTTCCTCTTCGCGGATCTTCCTGCCGGCGACCGGATCCTTTTTCTGACCCTGTCGCAGCATTTTGCGGAAGTCCGGCCGAGCTGACGTCCGCGCCGCTTCAGCCTCCGCTGCCACCGCAGATTCGGCGGCAGGCGGCTGAGGAGCGGGATCGGATTTCGGAGCGATGAACATGCTCGGAAGCGCCGGCGGCTCAGTGGAGATCGCTCGCATCATGCGAGCCTTCTTGTCGTCCTGTGACTCCGGGAGGCTTTTGTCGGTCATGCGGCCTGCCTCATTGCTTCGGTGAAGGTCTTCAGGACATCGTCGAAGACCCCTTCACTTTCGGCAATCGCCTTCGCGTCAGGCTGAATTGGGCTGTAGAGTGTATGGCCACTTTGCAGGTCGCGATAGGCGACACGGTTTTGCAGCGCATGTTCGGCGATCGGCGTGCCGTTCGCCTGAATGATCGCGCGCAGTTCGCTCAAGGCTCTCGCCTTCGCATCAATGATGGTCTGTTTTGTCAGGACAAACACGGCTGGCAGCGGTCGGCCGCGTGTTTCGACCGCGAGCGGAATGTAGTGGTCGGTGATCTGGATTGCGGCGGTCACGTCGTCGAGCGCGAAGAAGATCGGCACCACGACGATATCGGAAGCAAATAGCCCGGCCATGAGATTGTCGTTGGTGGTGCCTTCGGTGTCGATCAGCACCACGCTGCGCTCGCTATTGTGCAGTTCTGCCGCCTTCAGGATCTCGCGCGGCGTCGTGGCGCTGACCAGTTGGAGTGTCTCGGGACGATTGCCGGCCTCCTTGAGCATCTGAGCCCACCGGCTCATGTTCTGGCGAACGTCGCCGTCGATGAGTGTCACCGCGTAGCCGCGCTTAAGGGCGACGGATGCCAGCGCGCGCAGCAGGGTCGATTTGCCAGTGCCACCTTTGGCGATAGCGGCAGATATGATCATAGCTCGGGGGACCTTCGATGAACCGCTTTATGCCAACCGCCTGCCCGGCAATTGTCATACCCGAACCCAAAGTGTAGTGTCAATTTATGAGCGATCAACCGGACAGGACAGTGATGTTCAGGGCAGCTTTGGCCGAGATCTCGACGCGCGACGGCTGCGAGGCCGCGCTTGATGCGGCAGCCGCCACGCTGGCGCATTACAGCGCGCTTGCCTCCGTCGGGATGATGCGCCAGCGCGAGCTGATCTTGATGGTGCCGAACAGTAAGGTGTGCGGAACGGATGATTAGGGCAGTATTGGTGGCCGTAGCGGCGGCGGCGAGCCTCGGCGCCGCCGCTCCAGGTGATCAGTCCAAGGAGGCCGGCAGCAATCCGATGTGGCCCGCCGGACTGCGATGGGATTGCGCCACGGCAGCAAAAATCGTGTGTGAACGCGACGGCTCCTGCAAGGTCGCAAAAGGGGATGCTTCATTCCTGCTCAACTACGACAACAACAATATCGAGTTTGCCAGCGGCGATGTGCGCATCAAGCGGCATTATCAGCAAACGGTGCAGGCAAGCCCTCTCCAAAGCGAGGTCAAGGTGGAGCTTGCCGACAATCGCGTCATCTGGCTGACGGCGGTGGACGCCAGTCGCACCTATTCCGACGCCTGGGTGGGTGCCCTCACTGAATTGAAGGGTGGCGCCGTCCTTTTGGAATCCCAAGGCGTCTATTGCACCCCACACAAGTGAGCGCCGCGAACCGGGCCCGCGCCAGGGATGGGACGGCTTCTGTAGCGCGGGAACGCCAGCGGCCCGTTATCTCCGGCCTCCGCCGTCCCTACGGCGCTATTGGAGGCGCGCTCCGGCTCCGGCTCTTTGGGCATGGGAACTGCGGCGACACAAAAGAAGATCCTTCGATGGACCCGATTGCGGGGCGAAGAGTGCGGTGCCACCAGCGGCGATCACTGCAGGAAGAGTTTCGAGGGAGTTGCTGATAGACCCGGGAACTGAGCCGAAACAGACGTTGGCATGCAGACGATCATTGAAGCTGCATCGCTTGCCAGCCATCGGGTCCCCTGGAGAATGCGACCAGGCCATCACCTTCGTCTTTCCAGGCAGTGCGAAGCTTGTACTTCACGGTGCATTGCACGCCGGGTCCCACGGCGTTCTTCGAGCACTCTCCGATGCGCAACGTCGCTTGATCAGTATTTTTCGCTCGCCGGAAAGCGTCCAAAGCCTCGGCCGGCGATGGAATCTCAAGGCCGGCCGCGGCCAATTTCGCACACAGCGACGGTTCGGACGGAATCGCCGCGGAGAGCTGGTCTTGTGTCGGATAAAGAGCAAGCGTGCCGCCTATGCCGACCAATGTTCCGGATGCCGCCGCCATGATAAGGGCCCCCGCATTGAACATGATCACGGCTTCGGAAAAACGTTGAAGGTCGAGGCGATAAGATCCGTCGTATAGACGGTCTCACCGTTGCGCTTGAAAGAGTTGTTGCTGATGCGGCCTTCGACCAAGACCACATCGCCGGGCTTCGCGTTCTCCGCCACCCAGGCGGCTTGCTTCTCCTCCAGGACCGTCACCTGGACCCAATCAGTGGCTTCCTTGGGATGGCCTTGTTCGTCGCGCCAATTGCGATTGGTGGCAATGTTGACCTTGGTGCTTTTGTCGAAGGGCGCGACCGACCCGACATTGCCATGAATGGTGAACCTGTTGACGCTTTTCATCGGGGTAACTGCCTCTTTTCCTACCACTAATTTAGCCGCCCGGGGTGACTCGGGATCATGGTCTGCTAAGGTTGAACCAGATGCGCTGCTGCAGCCGGGTTCGCGTCGTCGTAATCGATGTAGTAAGGCTTCGTGCGGCGCGGGCGTTGAATGTCGTAATAGGTGGTCGTTCGATCGTTATGTGCTCCGCTGGAGACATGAGTAAGCTGGACCGGCACGGTGCGGTCGCCGAGCTGGATGGTTCCCGTCGGACTTCCGTCGGCCTGACCATGCCGCGCTCCAAAGTTGGCAGGCTGACCGAGATTGCCAGCCGCGATTCGGCACATGCTGGCCTGGCCTTGTCCCGGCGGGTCGCTGGCCGGCGCGTAAGGCATCCACCCCTGCGGGCAGGCCTCGTACGGATCGTAGCCGGCGCCGGACGAATTGGCCTGCGGACAAGTCGGCCACGAAAAGCCCGGCAATCCCATGGCGTCGATAAGCCGGTCAATGGGTGGATGACAAGACGGCGTGCCCTGCCAGTCACCAGACAGGCAAAGCAGGACCTGGCAGCCCCACTCGGATGCGAATGTTTGGGACGGAACAGACG
>NZ_RZSL01000457.1:0-5063 GCF_003997355.1 Mesorhizobium sp. M1E.F.Ca.ET.041.01.1.1
CCGCGACCGATATGGTCGCGCAGCCGGCCGGGGGTGCCGACGACGATGTGGGCGCCGCGCTCCAGCGCGCGCCGCTCGCTGCGCATATCCATGCCGCCGACGCAGGACGCCACAGTCGCGCCGGTCAGCGCGTAGAGCCATTCCAGCTCGCGCCGCACCTGCAGCGCCAGCTCGCGCGTCGGCGCCACCACCAGCCCCAGCGGCGCGCCGGCATCGGCGAAGCGTTCCGCGCCGTCGAGCAGGCTCGGTGCCAGGGCAAGACCGAAGGCGACGGTCTTGCCGGAGCCGGTCTGCGCGGAAACCAGCGCGTCGGCCACGCCCAGTTCGGGTGCCAGCACCGCTTTCTGCACCGCGGTCAGCTCGACATAGCCGCGGTTTTGCAACGCCTCTGCAAGCGCAGGCACGATGGTTTCGAAACTGGACATCTTGTTCTTTCGGGATTCGGGGTTCTGTGCTCGTCGCGGAACACAAGGCTGGCACTGCGCCAGCCGAACGAATTTGGGCGTTCGTACTTCCTGCAGCCGCCATTGTACAGAGCAGGCGGCACCGCCTTTCCCTTCTCCCCCGTGGGAGAAGGTGTCGCCGAAGGCGACGGATGAGGGGTGTTCCAGGGAAAGCCAGCGCCTCACTCCGCTGGAACACCCCTCATCCGTCTCGGCGCTGCGCGCCGATCCACCTTCTCCCACAAGGGGAGAAGGGGAGCTGCGGCGCCGATTGACTCTTTTATCAAAGCGCGTAAAAGCCCGCAGCGAACGGGATCTTTTTCGATGCGCGGCCTTCTGGTGGCTCTTCTTGCATTCGAAGCGCCCAGCCACGATGCGGCGCATCGGGCAGGGCGCTTCGGCGCGTCCGTCCGTTCCAGCAAGATTCTGGGTTCCAGCAAAACTACGGCCAAAAAAACCACCACCAAAACGGTGTGATTCCCTTGGCCTAACCACCCTCTCCCGGGTTCGGCCCGGGGGACGGAACCCGCATGAGGCCGGCGGGTTTTCTCCAACAACCAAGCGGAGAGGGACAGGAGATATCGATGAGTTTCAAGGTTGCGGTAGTCGGCGCCACGGGCAATGTGGGCCGCGAAATGCTCAGCATTCTGGACGAGCGCGGCTTCCCGGCGAGCGAGGTGGTGGCGCTGGCCTCGCGGCGCAGCCAGGGCACCGAAGTGTCCTTCGGCGACCGCACGCTGAAGGTCAAGGCGCTCGACACCTATGATTTTTCCGACACCGACATCTGCGTCATGTCGGCCGGCGGCAACGTGTCCAAGGAATGGTCGCCCAAGATCGGCAAGCAGGGCTGCGTCGTCATCGATAATTCCTCGGCCTTCCGCTACGATCCGGACGTGCCGCTGATCGTGCCGGAAGTGAATCCGGATGCGGTCGAGCTGTTCTCGCGCAAGAACATCATCGCCAATCCGAACTGCTCGACGGCGCAGCTCGTGGTGGCGCTGAAGCCGCTGCACGACGTCGCCACCATCAAGCGCGTCGTCGTCGCCACCTACCAGTCGGTCTCCGGCGCCGGCAAGGAAGGCATGGACGAGCTGTTCACGCAGACCCGCGCCGTCTTCGTCGCCGACCAGGTCGACGTCAAGAAGTTCACCAAGCGCATCGCCTTCAACGTCATCCCGCATATCGACGTTTTCCTCGACGACGGCTTCACCAAGGAAGAGTGGAAGATGGTGGCCGAGACCAAGAAGATGCTCGACCCCAAGATCAAGCTGACGGCGACCTGCGTGCGCGTGCCGGTCTTCATCGGCCATTCGGAAGCGGTCAACATCGAGTTCGAGAAGCCGATCACGGCGGACGAGGCGAGGGAAATTCTTCGAGACGCGCCCGGCTGCCAGGTTCTCGATAAGCGCGAGAACGGCGGCTACATCACGCCGCTCGAATCGGCCGGCGAAGACGCCACCTTCATCTCGCGCATCCGCGAGGATTCGACCGTCGACAACGGCCTGTCGATGTGGGTCGTTTCCGACAATCTGCGCAAGGGAGCGGCCCTCAACGCGGTCCAGATCGCCGAGCTTCTGGTCGAGCGGGGCCTGATCCAGCCGAAGAAGAAGGCGGCTTAGTTTATCGCTCACGGGCCGCACCGCCGCTGACGCGGCTGGCCCTCCGCGGGGGCGCCGGACGACCGGCGGCCCGCAGTCGCGGGCTCGGCCTTCGGCCGTGAGCGCGGCTTCCCCTTCTCCCCTTGTGGGAGAAGGTGGATCGGCGCGCAGCGCCGAGACGGTTGAGCATCTGTGTTTGTTGTCAAGGAGCGATTGGGCTCCAGGTACGGTCTTGTGTGATGAGCGCATTGGCCATGACGACGAGCTTTCGCATAACGGCGACGACAACGATCTTTGCGGGCTTGCCTGCGTTGCGCAGCCGGGAGGCGAACACGGCAAGATCGTTGTTGTAACGACTTGCTGACAGAGCAGCCATGTAGAGGGCGTTTCTGACGCCCTTGCGTCCGCCTTTGATTGCGCGGCGTCCCACGTGCGGGCCGCTATCGTGGGCGACTGGAGCGAGCCCCGTCAGCATGGCCGCCTGCTTGGCGTTGAGCGTACCCATCTCGAGGAGGCCGGCAAGGAGGGTGGCGGCGGTGGCCGGCCCGATGCCCGGGACCGACATCAAGATGGTATAGCGTCGGGCAAGTACGGGATCAGCCGAGATCAAGCGCCCAATCTCGGCTTCGAGACGTACGATATGGCTCTGAAGCGCTTTGAGCCTGCGGTTGAGTTCAGCGCGCAGGAAGAGGCTTTTGAACGTCGCCAAGCGGTTGATGAGCGCGGTACGCTCGGCGCTGGCGGCACTGCGTGCGCCAACCATCTCCTGCAGTAACTCTATCGCAAGTGAAGCAGGCGCCGTTTCCGACGGATCGAGTGCAACTCCCATCAAGGCCAGCAGCCGGGCGTCGATCTTGTCGGTCTTGGCAAGCTGGCCGCAGGCTTCTGCGAACAGCCGAGCTCGCAGCGGGTTAACGACGGCCACGTGCAATCCGGCCTCGTGCAGCGAGCGCTGCGCCGCACGATGATATTTGGACGTCGCCTCCATGATCACGCGCCTCACCGCAAGACTTTGGAGCTGGCGCTTCAGCCGCCGCAGGCCACAACCATCATTGGTCACGCGAAAACTCTGACCGACCGGATGGACGTACACATCCAGCCACTCTTTACACACGTCGATGCCGGCATAGACTGCCAGCATCGCATTCGGTTCGGACAATACCTTGCCTTGCATGCGGGACTTGCTCCCCATCATCTGTTCAGGACCCGTGCGAGAACGAATGGACCTTGCTCAACCGCGGTTCACGCCAAGGGGTGTACGGTCCCATCCGTCCACTCCCCGGCGGACGGCCATCTGTCGGGGGAGTGCAGCTATCTTGCACAAATAGCCGCTGTCCCAACATGCAAGGGGTGTTCCGGGGAACGCCGACGTCTCACTCCGCTGGAACACCCCTCATCCGTCGCCTTCGGCGACACCTTCTCCCACAAGGGGAGAAGGGAAGGCTTGCGCCATTTCCTGCAATAGCTTCATCGCTTCTTCCGCCCGCTCCGCCGGCACGAACAAATGATCATGGTAGAAAGCCGAAACCGGATTGACGCCCATGCCGGCCGCAGCCAGCCGTGTCGTGATGGCGGCCAGGAAGCCGACGGCTTCCAGCGAGGAATGGACGTTCAGCGTGATCATGCAACAGCGGAATGCGCCCATGAGGCCGGCCGCCTTTGCCTGGTCCTCCGTCACGATAAGCGTCAGGCCTTCCCGCTCCCGAAACTGCATAACCGGCTCAAGTCCGTCCGGCACGGCCGCACCCGGCGCCAGCGTCGCGAAGACATAGATGCCGGGCAGCAGGTGCGGCGTCATCGACGCCAGCAGTCTTTGCAGATCGGTCTCGCCGGTCATCTTAGCTCCTTCCGGTCCGTGCGTTCTTTCATTGAACCACGCCTTTGAAAAAAGCGCACCGGCCCCCTGTAGGATCGCGGTGCGCTTCCTCGTCCTTTGGTCGAAGCCGGCAAAACAGCCAGGCTCGAACCGTCAGGAGGGAATACCAATGAGCATTTCCGATGCCGCGCCCGTCTCGAACGGCGCCTTGTGGACCGGGCGCGTGCTCAGCGCCGTCGTCGTCCTGTTCATGATCTTCGACGGCGTCATCAAGCTGCCGCCGCTCAACATCGTCACCCAGACGATGACCGACCTCGGCTGGCCGGCGGACGCTGATATCGCGCGCCTGATCGGCATTATCGGGCTGATCTCGACCGCGCTCTATGCCTTGCCGCGCACGTCCGTGCTCGGTGCCATCCTGCTCACCGCCTATATGGGCGGCGCCATTTCCACGCATGTGCGCATCGGCAGCCCGCTATTCTCGCACACGCTGTTCGGCGTCTATCTCGGCGTCATCCTGTGGGGCGGGCTCTATCTGCGCGACCCAAGAGTGCGCGCGCTGATCCCGTTCAGCCGCTAAAGCAATTCCAGCAAGGGCGCCGAAGGTTCGCCCGGAATCGCGTAAAAACAAATAGTTAGAGCTGTCGAACCTACCGCCGAACAGTGACCGCCTGATCCTGGCTGGCGTCTTGAGACGCCAATCTCCATGGTCCTCGGGATCAAATTAGCCGTCTGCGAGTTAAACACTTGGCGGCGCGGACGGCGATCCCCCCGTGAGAGAGGAACTGAAATGACGAAAGCGATTACCATTCTGGTGCTGACATTGGCGCTGGGCGCCTGTTCGCAGACGGAAAAAGGTGCCGCGATCGGTGGCTTGGGCGGCGCGGCCGTTGGCGCGGCCGTCGCCAACAATCCGGTGCAAGGCGCGGTGGTCGGCGGCGCCGTCGGCGCTGTCGCCGGCGCATTGATCGGCCATGCCAGCGAGGCCGGCCAGTGCCGCTACCGCGACCGTTACGGGCGCGTCTATGTCGCGCGCTGCCCGGAAGGCTATTGAGTCTATAGGCGGACCTAACGAAAACGGCGGGCATCTTGCCCGCCGTTCCCATTGAACGAAGTTGAACGCCGAACTTACTCGGTGGTCGCGGCTTCCGCCTCGGCCGGCGCGGCGGATGCCGCGGCAACGGCAGCGGCGGCGTCTTCCTGGGC
>NZ_RZSL01000458.1:0-5058 GCF_003997355.1 Mesorhizobium sp. M1E.F.Ca.ET.041.01.1.1
CGCCGCCGTCGCTGCCGCCGAACCGGAAAAGACGATCCGCAATCATTTGCCGGCAAGGCCGAAGGGCCGCACCATCGTCATCGGCGCGGGAAAAGGCTCGGCGCAGATGGCGGCGGCCTTCGAGAGAGTCTGGGAAGGGCCGATCGACGGGCTGGTCGTCACCCGCTACGGCTATGGCGCGAAATGCGAGCGCATCGAGATCATCGAGGCGGCGCATCCGGTGCCGGACGCCGCCGGCCTCGAGGCGTCGCGCCGGCTGCTGGAGAAGGTGCGGGGTCTGACATCGGACGATCTGGTGGTGGCGCTGATTTCTGGCGGCGGCTCGGCGCTGCTGCCGTCGCCCGCTCCCGGCCTGACTTTAGCCGACGAGATCGCCGTCAACGAAGCGCTGCTTGCCTCCGGCGCGCCGATCGCGGCCATGAATACCATCCGCAAGCACGTCTCGACCATCAAGGGCGGTCGCCTTGCCGCCGCCGCCCATCCGGCGAGGGTCGTGTCGCTGGTCGTTTCCGACATCCCCGGCGACAATCCGGCGCTGGTTGCGTCGGGACCGACCGTCCCCGACACCGGCAGCCGTGAGGATGCGCTGGCGGCGATCGCCGCCTACAACGTGAAGTTTCCGGCCTCCGTCATGGCGCATATCCAATCGCCCGCCGCCGATGCGCCGCGACCCAACGACCCGCGCTTTGCCGGCAACGAGGTGCATCTCATTGCCTCGGCGGGCGTGTCGCTGGAAGCGGCGGCAGCCGAAGCGAAGCGGCAAGGCATTGAGGCCGTGATCCTGTCGGATTCGATCGAAGGCGAGGCGCGCGAGGTCGGTGGTGTCCATGCCGCTATCGTGCGCGAGGTGGCGACGCGCAACCGCCCCTTCGCCAAGCCGGTGCTGATCCTCTCAGGCGGCGAGACGACGGTGACCTTGCGCGCCAAGGGCAAGGGCGGCCGCAACTCGGAATTCCTGCTCGCCTTTGCCATCGCCATCAACGGTGTGGATGGTATCCATGCTCTGGCGGCAGACACCGACGGCATCGACGGCTCGGAGAACAATGCCGGCGCCTTCGCCGACGGCTCGACCGTGTCGCGCATGCGCGGGGCGGGTGTCGACGCCAAGGCGATGCTAGCCGGCAACAATGCCTGGACGGCCTTCAATGCGGTGGGTGATCTTTTCGTGCCGGGACCTACGGGCACGAATGTGAATGATCTCAGGGCGATTCTGGTTAGGTAGCGCGGAGCCCCACAGAAGTCGTCATTCTAGGGCGAAGCAAGGAGCGAAGCGACGAGCGTTTCGGCTAATCTTCAACGTCGCACTACCGTGCAGCAGCGTCGCCCCTCTGCGCGGGGTCGGGCACGCTGATCGTTCAAGCAGCCATCAACTCTTTTACCTTCCGCATATCCTTCAAAAACCGCTCCCTCTCCGCCTCCTTGTCCTCCTGCTCGCGGATGCGCAGGATAAGCGAGGGGTGGATGGTGATGAAGACGCGTAAGCCGTCATCGCGCTCGATCACCTCGCCGCGCCTCTTCAACACCGGTACCGCTTTGCCAAGCAGGGACTGCGCCGCGGTCGAGCCAAGCGCCACGGCAAGACGGGGCTCGATCCGGCCGATCTCCTTGTCCAGCCACCAGCGGCAGGCCTGCACCTCGCCGACATTGGGCTTGGAGTGGATGCGCCGTTTGCCGCGCGGCTCGAATTTGAAATGCTTCACCGCGTTTGTGACATAGACCTTCCGGCGGTCGATGTCGGCATCTTCCAGCGTGGCGTCGAGCATCCGGCCCGCCGGGCCGACAAATGGTTTGCCGGCCCGATCCTCCTGGTCTCCCGGCTGTTCGCCGACGAAGATCACCTCGGCGTCTTCCGGCCCTTCGCCGAAAACCGTCTGTGTCGCGTTGCGCCACAGCGGGCAGCGGCGGCAACCCGTCGCCTCATCGCGCAACTCGGCGATCGGCGCTGCGTCGTCCGGCGGTTCGGCGTGTCCCGCTCGAGCGCGTCTGCCGGAAGTCGCCGGCTCATGTGGAGTCGTGCCTGCCATCGTCCATCCCTCGTCCGCTTCGATGTTGAATGGGCGAGATTGTCGATGGTTCCTGCCGGTGCCTCACACCTCGTGCAGATAGAGGTGGTAATCCAGCTCGCTGACGGTGCGGGCGACGCGCAGATATTCCGCCTGCTTGATCGCCACGAAGGTTCGGTGCAGGTCGGGGCCGAGCGCCGATTTCAGGAAATCGGAGCGCCTGGCCGCCTCGATCGCGGCGCGCCAGTCCACCGGCATGGTCGTGTCCGCGGGGGCGGACTCATAGCCGTTGCCGGTCGTCTCCGGTCCGGGGTCGAGCCCCTCGTCGAGGCCCTTGACGATGCCGGCCAGCACGGTCGCCGCCACCAGATAGGGATTGGCGTCGACGCCGGACGGCCTGTGCTCGATGCGGCGGTTCTTGGCGTCGCCCGCCGGCACGCGCAGCGCCACCGATCGGTTGTTGACGCCCCAGGTCGGCGCCACCGGCGCATAGGATTGCGAGACGAAGCGCCGCCATGAATTGGCATGCGGCGCGAAAACCAGCATCGATTCCGCCATGGTGTGGATCAGCCCGCCGAGCGCGTTGAGCAGGCTCGGTGACCATTTCTCGCCGGCGGCTTCGGTGAAGACGTTCCGGCCCGCATCGTCCTGCAGCGAGACGTGAAAATGCATGCCCGAGCCGGCATAGGTCTCGATGGGCTTGGCCATGAAGCACGCGGTGACGCCGTGCCGGCGCGCTTGCGCCCGGACCAGCCGTTTCAGCATGACCAGGTCATCGGCCGCCCGCATCACATCCTTGCGGTAGTTGAGCGTCAGTTCGTATTGGCCGGGCGCATATTCCGAAATGACGGTCTCGGCCGGAATGCCCTGCGCCCTGGCGGCGGCGTAGATGTCGGAAAACAGCGGCTCCATGCCGTGCAGATGGTCGACCGAATAGACTTCCGTCTTGCCCGAGCGGCGGCCGTCGAGCACCGCGCGGGCGGCCTGCACCTTGCCGTCCGCATCGCGTTCGTTGGCGAGGAGAAAAAATTCCAGCTCGAAGGCGCCGGCCGGATGCAGGCCCTTGGCCGCCAATATGTCCACCTGCCGGGCCAGCGCCAGCCGTGGATCCGACGACATCGGTTGCCCGTCCAGATGATACATCGCCATCAGCACCTGGCCGCGCGGCGGCTGCGTGCCGTGGAGCGGCACCAGTGTGCCGGGGATCGGCCAGGCCCTGAGGTCGCCGTCGCCGCTGTCCCAGATCAGCCCGGTTTCGTGGACGTCCTCGCCGGTGATGTCGAGGCCGAGGATCGAGATCGGCATATGACGGCCATTCTCGAAAATGCCCATCAGCTCGTGGCGCCGCACGATCTTGCCGCGGCCGATGCCGTTGGCGTCGGTGAGCACGATGTCGAAGGCCTCGATGTCGGGATGGGCGTCGAGAAAAGCCTTCGCCTCGGCGGGCGTCGAGCCTGAAGGGGAGGTCGCAACTGTGCTCGGATTGTCCATGGCTGCCAATCTTCCAACTGCTTGTCTCACGCCGTAAGCCTGGCCGCAACCGCGCTGAAAGCGGTGATCAGCCGGCTCACCTGCGCCGCCGTCGTCGCTGGCGAAATCAGCATCATATTGTGGAACGGTGCGATCAGCACGCCGCGATTGACCAGCGCGACATGGATGGCTGCCTCGAGTTCCGGCGCATGCGCCTTCTCCGCCTCGCTGCCATCTTTCAGCGGACCGGGCGCGCAGATGAACTCGACCCGGGCTCCGACGCGCGCGACATGCCAGGGCAAATGATAACGGTCGATGACGGCGGTCAGCCCGGCGTCGAGGCGGCGCGCCAGCCGGTCCATATGGGCATAGGCCTCCTCCGTCATCACCTCTTCCAGCGTCGCGCGCATCGCCGCGAATTGCAGCGGGTTCGCCGACAGCGTCGTACCCATGCCGGAATAACCGGGCTCCTTCGTCCGGTTATAGGCGCCGTAGCGGGTGGCGACCTCTTCGCTCATGCCCCAGATGCTGGCCGGTACGCCGCCGGCCACCGGCTTGCCGAGCACGAACAGGTCCGGCTCCAGTCCATGTTTGCGTGTGTAACCGCCAGGGCCGGTGGAGATGGTGTGCGTCTCGTCGATCAGAAGCAGAGTGCCGGCCGCGCGGGTGAGGCGACGCAGTGCGTCGTGAAAGCCCGGCTCCGGCAGCACCATGCAGGAATTGGTCAGCACCGGTTCGGTGATGACGCAGGCGACGTCGCGCTCGTCAAGCGAGGCCTCCAGTGCGGCGACATCGTTGAATTCGACGATCTTGGTTGCCCGCGTGAGATCGCGGAATTCGCCCGCCAGTCCGGGCCGGTTGACCGGCTTGCCGCCGATCAGCCGCACCATCGTCTCGTCGACCGAGCCATGATAGCAGCCATTGAAGACCAGGATTTTCTCCCGCCCCGTCACGGCGCGGGCGACGCGCAGCGCGAAGCGGTTGGCGTCGGTGGCGGTGGTGGCGATCTGCCAATAGGGCAGACCGAAGCGCTGCTGCAAAAGCGGGCCGATCGCCAGCGCATCCTCGCTGGGCAGCATGTAGGTCAGGCCGCGCCCGGCCTGCCGGCGGATGGCGCGGGCGACCGCCGGCGGCGAATGCCCGAGCATCGAGCCGGTGTCGCCAAGGCAGAAATCGTCAAGCTTGTTGCCGTCTATATCGGTGATGGTGGCGCCTTTCGCGCCGTCGACCAGGATCGGAAACGGCGTCGGCCAGTCGGTCATCCAGTGCATCGGCACGCCGCCGAGGAAGCCGGCCATGCCGTTGCCCACCTTCGCCTCGGATTTCGGCCGCGCCTTGCGGAAGATGGCCGCCTCCGTCTCGCGCAATTCGGCGATGCGGGCGGCATCGATGCCGCCGATGGAAGTCCGGTCGATTGAATGCATGAAGGCCCCTCTTTCTCGCGCGGCACTCTGCCAACCGGTCGGCAAATCCGCAATTGGCCGCGCTGGGGGCGGGCGTTGGCTCAGGCAGTAGGGGAGTAGGGGAGTAGGGGATCCACTTTCCCTACCTACTCCCTTACTGCCCTTCTCCCCTACTCCCTTAA
>NZ_RZSL01000459.1:0-5050 GCF_003997355.1 Mesorhizobium sp. M1E.F.Ca.ET.041.01.1.1
CACGGTCGCAACTGGGGCCGGTCGTCAACGCTCTAAGCGCGTTCCCGGAAAAGGCGAGGCAACGCGTGGCCCGCACGACTGGCCGCGCCATCCGACAAATTCCGGGTTCAGCTTCTCCAGCCTCTCCCTTGTGCGAGCGGCCGCCGGCGGCAAGCGCGTTTGCCTGACCTGGCGAGCGACCCGCGCCATCGCGCAGCTGATGATCATGTCCGACTACGAGGCGTCGGCTGCCGATGTCGAGAATGTCACGCGGCTTGGCTGCCGATCCACGGTAGTAGGCCTTATTGGCGATGATCTCGGGAATGGTCTCGATCAGCACGATGCCTTCCCTCAACTTCACGCATCTGGGAGGGGGGCGGCGTCAGCGCTCCACCAACGATGAAGTCGATCTCGCCAACATTCTCGAATGTAAATTTCTGAAACCAAAGCCCAATCACTCTGATAATCCGGTTGCACCAGATCAAGACGCAGGCGGCTTCTGTACGGGTCGATGAAGCCGAGCAGTTGAGGGTTATCGAGGAAAACATCGATGTCATGGCTTTCACGATGACCGATCTTGATCTCATCGCCGTGCCGCCGCCAAACGACCATTCGAAGTCGTAGCCGCCGGCATTCTCCCGCAGCTGTCAATCAGATCGACGGCGATGCGAAAAAGCCGCCGCCATTCGGGAGGGCGCCGGCGATCCTGTTCGGCCATCACGCAGCGAGCAGATAGCTCTCGCCGGACCAAGCGGAGAATGCAGCGGCGAAGGCTTTCAGTTCGGGGTCGAGATGCGATGCACCACAGCGAACTCGACCTGCAACGCGGGGGGACTTCACCGAGAAGGCGCTGACATGACCGGGATGCTGCTTGGCCAAATCGAGAACTGCTAGGCAATGCGTCAGCGCCGCGTCGCCGAGCTGCACGCTGTAGGGCCGGCTCACGGTCATTAGGACGGATGCCAAATGCTTGCCCATGATGCCGTAAAGGTAGTCTTTTCGGGTTGATGACACAAGTTGCCACCTCCTTCGCCGTCGAGAATTGCGCGACCTCATCAAAGGATCGGGTATCCTAATCCTCTGTGGCTGAAGATCCGCCCTCGAGAACGCATTCTCAGGCCCTCTAATGCATGCAAAATCGGGGCAAATCGGCTTGCGCGGCTCTGTCGCATCGGGCGCCCGCCTCCCCTACCGAGGCTCCTGCGCAATCTCGACGCCAGCGGTAGTGCTTCTGGACCATTTGGCGTGCTCAGTCAGCCACCTGATCAAGACGATCGAGGACTTCACAGCCAAGAATGCCCCATGTCCGACCACTTCGGGGTCCGATCGACACCACGGCTGCCAGGCATGTTCTTGCTGCTGGTCATCGGTGCTGTGAGTAGCTTAAGCGTGTGCCGACCTCCGAATGTATCCAGGCCGTAATCGTCGTGACGCTTCCCATCGGCGCATTCCTGATAGAAAACCCGGGTGCGCTCCCGGGTATCGGCGGCGCAGCTGCCAATGAGTTTACGGCCGTAAACGAAGATCGGAGCAATGCGTTAAGCTTTCGTTAACTTTAAAGTCCTTGCAAGATCCAGAGAATCGGGCCTAAGTGCGATAAATGAGCTAATGCAGAGGAATATTCGCACTTACAGGTTTCAGCTTATGAATATCGCATTCGACGCCAATAAGCCTCTTCTGGATTTTGATCAGCTGATCCTGAAGCAGGGTGCGGCGCTTTCCAGCCGCCTTGAAAAGCATCGTCTTGACAACTTTCCTCCAGACGCGGTGAAAACGCTTCGGCAGTTCCAGTTGTCCGAAGTCGCCTCCTACCTCGGAATTAGCGCTGGCTATCTCAAAAACTTATCATTGAACGGCAAAGGGCCACAACCGACTGTGACACCAACCGGGCGCCGCTCCTACACCGCCAAGCAGATGCTCGAAATGCGTCATTACCTCGATCAGAAAGGGCGGTCGGATTCTCGCATGTATGTTCCCCACCGTAAGGATGGTGAACACCTACAGATTGTAGCTGTCGTCAATTTCAAGGGTGGCAGCGGTAAGACTACCACTACTGCACATCTTGCCCAGCATCTTGCGTTGACTGGCCATCGGGTTCTTGCAATCGATCTCGATCCGCAAGCGTCTCTCACCGCATTGCACGGTATCCAGCCTGAACTGGATCAATTCCCGTCGCTCTACGAAGCCATCCGGTACGATGAACATAAGAAGCCGATTAGCGCGCTGATCCGGAGAACCAATTTTCCCGGTCTCGACATTATTCCGGCAAACCTCGAACTACAGGAATTTGAATACGATACTCCGCTGATCCTCGCCGAAAAAGGTACCCGGGACATGGGGCGGCTGTTTTTCACTCGTCTCGATGCAGCTCTCTCCGAGGTCGGAGACAAATTCGATGTCGTCGTCCTGGACTGCCCTCCCCAGCTTGGCTACCTGACCCTCACCGCCCTATCCTCAGCGACGGCGGTACTTGTAACGGTCCACCCGCAGATGCTGGACGTCATGTCGATGTGTCAGTTCCTGCTAATGCTTGGGGAAATACTCGATCCCATCAAACGCGGCGGTGGCAACATGAGCCTCGACTGGATGCGCTATCTGGTAACCCGATACGAACCTGGCGACATCCCGCAGTCACAGATGGTTCATTTCATGCGGTCGCTGTTCGGAGGTTTTGTACTCACCAGCGAGATGGTGAAATCCACCGCAATCTCTGACGCAGGCATCACGAAGCAGACCCTCTACGAGGTCGAGAGAGGTCAACTCACCCGGTCAACGTTTGATCGTGCCATGGAATCCCTGCATTCCGTGAACGGGGAACTGATTTCGTTGATCCACAGAGCTTGGGGGAGGGCAAGCTGATGGCTAGGAAGGGCATCATGGCAGGCCTGTTGGATGAGGGCGCCGATGACAAGTTTACGCCCGTAAACTCATTCGGGAACAAGGCGCCTAATGAGCAGAACAGGGGCAGCGCCTCGCAGCTTACCGCCGCAAACTCGATGGCTTCCAACCCGACTACATCTGCCGGAGCTCCCGGACGCCGCGGCGCTTTCGGGATGATGAGCCGGGCCGCCGACGAGATGGCCGCCAAGGTTGCAGCTGCCGAGGAAATCAAGAAGCAGCTACTGTCCGGCACACAGATCATCAAACTGGACCCAGACCAGTTGGAAGCCTCGTTCGTCGTCGATCGCCTTGATGACGATGACGATTCAAGTCTACAGGAACTGATCCAGGCCATTGGCGAAAGGGGCCAGGACAGCCCGATCCTGGTACGGCCTATACCAGGTTCCGAAGGTCGCTTTCAGATCGTTTTCGGGCATCGTCGAGCCAAGGCCGCAAAAGCGCTCGGCATCAAAGTGAATGCAGCAGTCAAGCAACTCTCCGATCAGGAACACGTGATCGCTCAAGGGCAGGAAAACACTGCTCGTGCCGATCTCTCATTCATTGAGCGGGCGCTGTTCGCAAGGAAATTGGCCGAACAGTTTGACAACGCGACAATCATGTCCTCGCTGGCGATCAATAAGACCGTTTTGTCCAAACTGCAGTCTGTAACCACCAACATACCGGAAGCCGTAATCTACCAGATCGGAGCTGCGAGGGGAGTTGGTAGAGACAGGTGGTACGATCTATCCATCCTCCTCAAGAGCAGCAATGTCGATGGCCTCGAACATCTGCTGGGGCAGGGCAAGTTCAAGAAAGCCAGTTCCAACGACCGCTTTCTGATGGTCTTCAATCTCGCGAAGAAGGCCAACAAGACAGCCTCGACGAAGAAGCTTAAGGCACCAGCTGCCAACCGCTGGGCTCCTAAAGACAAATCAGTCAGCATCATCACCAAATCACGTTCCAAGGATTTCTCGCTCGTGCTCACGGAAAGGGAGGCGAAGCCCTTTGGCGAGTGGATTTCAAGCAATCTGGGCGAGCTCTACGAAGCGTTCAGAAAGTCGAAACAGGAGAACTGAAACCGCAAAAGAAAAAGGCCCCCGAACGTCACCGTCGCGGAAGCCCTTCTCAACCATAAGCAAGCTGAGAATCACATTTTCGCGAATCAGTGTCAAGAGTTTTAAGCGTCGATTCGGCGGTCGGATTTCTTTTTGCCTAATTGAAGGCGAAGGAAGAAATGGAGACGGGTATTGCAACGACGCCCTTTGGGCGGCGGCCGATGTCGCTTGCCATGCTGGCAGCGCAAAACGATTCACGTGAAATCCCCAAGGGCAGGGTCGTCGACAAGTGGCAGATCTATCGCAACCTCTGCGAAGGCAAGAGCATCGTCGGCATCGGCGATCGTGCTCTGGCCGTCCTGAATGCGTTGCTATCTTTCTATCCTGACAGCGACTTAAGCGAGGACAACGACCTCATCGTCTTTCCCTCAAACGCACAGCTGTCGCTCAGGGCGCACGGAATGCCCGAGCCCACGGTCAGGCGGCACCTGGCGGCTCTTGTTGATAGCGGACTGATCACCCGTCGGGATAGCCCGAACGGCAAGCGTTACGCCCGCAAGGGCCGGGGAGGGGAGATCGAGGAAGCCTTTGGCTTCTCCCTGGCGCCGTTGCTGGCCCGTGCTTACGAGTTCGAGGCGGCGGCCGAGCGTGTTCGCGCCGACAACAGGGCGCTCAAGCTTATGCGCGAGCGGATCACCTTGCACCGCCGCGACATCCACAAGCTCATCGAGGCGGCCGCCAACGAAGGTGTCCCGGGCGACTGGGGAGGCCTGTGGAAGCGTTTCCGCGGCGTTGTGGAGGCCATTCCGCGCCGCGCCGGCATTGCCGAGCTCGAGCCTATCGTTGCCGATCTGGCCGCACTACATGACGAAGTGGATAAGCTGCTGGAAATTCACATTAAATCCACGAATCCGAGCGGCAATGACTCACGAAACGAGCGGCAGCAATCTAATTCAAATACCGACTCTATTTTTGAATTTGAACCTGCTTTAGAGAAAAGCGGGGCGGCGGCCGAGCCAAGACGGGCAGCCGCCGAGAAGCCGAAAGGCTATCCGATCGGACTTGTGCTGAAAGCCTGCCCCGAAATTGCGGACTACGCCGTCGATGGCATCGGCAATTGGCGCGATCTCATGATC
>NZ_RZSL01000045.1:0-21009 GCF_003997355.1 Mesorhizobium sp. M1E.F.Ca.ET.041.01.1.1
GTCTCGTGGCGCTGAAGGCGCGCGGCCTCAAGAGCGTCGAGCTGGTCGTGTCCGACGACCATGCCGGCCTCGTCGCGGCAATCGGCGAGGTGATCCCCGAAGCCGCCTGGCAGCGCTGCTACGTCCACTTCCTCAGGAACGCGCTCGATCACCTGCCGAGGAAACATGGCGACGACTGCCTGCAGGAGCTGCGCTGGCTCTACGACCGGCGCGATCTCGCCGAGGCCAAAGCCGATCTCGCCGCATGGCTGTCCAAATGGTCGGGCCGCTATCCAAGGCTGACGACGTGGGTGGAGGAGACCATCGAGCGCACGCTGACCTTCTTTTGCCTGCCGCATGCGCACCCGCGACCATCGAAATAGTCGGGCCGAGCAAGATCAGGGAAAGCTCTTTCCCGTAAATTCTTTTGAGCCCCAGACAGACGACGGTCGCGGACAAGCATACCATGAGGATCGCTGGAACTACCAAAAAAAGGCACGGTTACACGCCATCCCAATGCTCGGCTAATACAAGGGAAATAACAACGGAATAACGAGAGCGGAAACCAACTGTTCCCGGCAACGCTATTCCTTGTCGCCCTTGCCCCTGTTGCGCTCTGACGGCCTTCTCTGGCCAGCACCATGAACTCTATGCCGCGGCTTACGCCTTCCTTTCGCACCGAAAGCGGACAGCGGGACGTAATGCGAGAGCCGTAGTCGCGCCCCAAGCGGACAATGCAAAAGTGGCCCTGCTCCATATCATCGTTCGGGCAATCCCGCCTGGATCAAGGCTTCGACCATCTGGCGCGCCCATTCCGGTTTGTTACGAAAGATGGGCAGCGACCGGTATCGCTCTATCGTGAACCCCGGCCGGGCGGCCAGCAGCTTTTGCGCGGCCCAGCGCGCGGTATCCAGGTCGCCGATCATCGCCGACCAGGCGGCGAGGTATCGATAGAAAATCATGATGTCGGGAGGGACGGCGACGACCGTGTGCTGGCTCACATATCAGCTGGGCGAGCTGCGATACCCGCGTGCCTCGACCATCGCGGTCATGGAGCCTCTGCCATGTTCCTGGCAATGGCGATTAATCGGTGGACAACGCCCTTTGGATTCGAATCCAGCCAAACAGTCCGGATTGAGTTGACACTGTTCTGGCCTTCTACGGGCTTCCAAATCGCGGAATCGACGGCGACCGTCCTGGCGTAGCTTTCGGCGGCCAAAGTGACGCCTTGTCCGAGTTGCACCTTGAGGATGACCGTCGCCTGGTTCGCGCGGCACGTGTGGACAGCAGGGCCGCCATCCGTCGCAATGCGCTGCAGCAGGCGCAGGTCCACCGGCGGTCCCTCTGATCCGGTCGGAACGAGCAGGCACATTTCCGCAAGGTCGGACCATGCGATCGCCGGCCTGTCGACAAGAAAATGACGCGACGGCAGCAGGACGAAGAGGCGCTCCTGCCAAAACACCTCCGTGCAGCAAGATGTGAAGGGGCCGAGGTCGTACGTGAACGCAACGTCGAGGCGTCGGCGGCGTATGGCTGCCAGGCACTGCCCGGTGGGAATATCCTCAATGGTCAGGCTCACGTCCGGGTAGATGGCGACGAAGCGATCGATGAGACGCTTGAGGAATTCTCCCCCTGTCACCCAACACAATCCAACGCGGAGCGTCTTTGCATCCTTGTGATCGCGCGTACAGTGGGTGAAAGCGTCGAGCAAGCCGTCGTAGTGAGCCCGCGCAACGTCGGTCCAGGCTCGACCTGTCTGGGTCAACCGAACCCCGCGAAAATCGCGCTCGAAGAGTTGCATCTCCAAAAGTTGTTCGAGCTTGAGAACGTTGCGGCTAACAGAGGACCCCCGAACGCCCAGCGCTCTTGCCGCCTGCCGCAAGCTGCCGTGATCCGCGGCTGCAAAGGCATAGGCCAGCAACCGCAAGGCGTTGCCATTTGGCTTCATTTATCAGACGCTTTGGGGATATCGTCGCGGGTCATGTCTGTTTCCGCGCAACGAGTTCGGATCTCATCTCCCCGCGAGAAATTGCGATCAACTGGATCCATAAGCCCCGCGTTCCGTGAACCAGTCTTGGACAATGCGTTGAGGCATCATTTTTCTTGCTCGACGGCACCGAAGGCGAGCCCCCGAAACAAGTTGTTTTCATAGACATATTCATTTGGAATGGCCGGGTCTGCCATTTGCGAGAGATACAGATTTAGATTTTCTCTACTGTTGCTCGCTGCAAGGCTGCAGAAATTCCCGCTATTCCACGTTATGATGCAGTGATTGAAATGCGCGCCCACGACGCGAGACATCTCCTCCAGCGTCACCTCATTTTTGAACATCGTCGCCAGGACGGCGGTCCTCTTTTTCTCGATTTCCTCCTGCGGGAAGTACCGCGCCTTGAAGCCTAGATCCTTCTGCCACTCCCGGCGCGCGTAGTCGTTTTCGTCCACCGCCCGAAACTTTTCGACGAAGACGAAGATGCCTCCTTCCTTCAGGTGCTGCATCACAAACTCGATCTGCTTCACTCTGTTCGGCGAGTACATTTGGAAGGTGGTATCCTCCAGAATGAAATCGAAGCCGGAAGCGAATTTTGCGAGCCGGACGTCTGAGCAGAGAACCTCCTTGGTCAATCGATGGAACGGTCCGACGAAAAACTCGGCGTCGGGCGGTTCGCCATATGCCATGAAGCATTTGTAATTTTCCGCGTTGGGGCTGCAAGACAGGCTACGGATGTGTCCATCCGACAACTCGGAGAGGGTTCTCGCCATAGTGCCTTCGGCTGTTCCGAGGCTGTATAGCGACAGCGGGGTCTGACAATACCGGGCGTATTTCAGCATGGCGTAGGCCATCCGGCACTCCTCCTCCAGTCGGTAAGGAATGCTGCCGTGATAGTGCTGGTCGAAAAAGCCTTGGCGAGCGGCATGCAGGCCGACCAGCCCGCGAAGCAGGTCATCGCTCGGAAGAAGCCGGGTATCAACCACGGGCTTGCGGATCGGCATCCCACTCTCTCCAGCGGCGGTCGCCGCGAAGAAGCCAGTGAGTTCGTTGATCCGTGGGCCATGGTCGCATTCGGCCAGGAAATCGTCGAGTCCTCGCATTGCAGTGCCTCCCACAACCGTCTGAGTGAGACGCCTAAATCTCGACAGCGAAATAAAGATTAGCTTAGCTTAATATTTCAGACGGTCGAGTATAGACGAGGCAATGGGTAGACCGGAGTGGTACAAACCGCTTTCATTCAGTTGCCGTTTTTTCACTCAAGCCACATCTTCTACCAACCCTGAATTATTTGTGAGTTGTCCAGCAACCTATGATTAGGCACAGAAAAGGGGGGACAGCGAACTACTCACAGCAAGGAGGTCGGACCGATTGGCGGAGCGTTTTTGCCTCGACCCGGACAAGATACGCCCCTCGCGGCACCAGACACTAGCTCACCAGTATGAGAGCTGGGGAAACATACGAGCGGACTTAATTAGGAGAACAGGATTAGAACGACAGGAAACGAGAATTGGGCACACCTGCCATATGTTCTTGATTAATCTGAAAGGTGCGGCGCGGCGCGGAGAAGACTTCATTAACGGGCGCCGGGTTTCGTTCTCCGTAAGGCGGCCCGGCTCGATAATCTATATTCCAGCCGAAAGCGAATGGACTGGCTGGGATGAGGGTGACGCCCTAGCGTCGTACCTGCTTGTGTCGATCGCACGGGAATTTGCCGAACAGACTTTTGAGGGATCGGCGTCCTACCGCCTGGCGGAGGTGCCACCATGGATCGGATTTCGTGACAGCACCATGGAAATGGCGTTGCAAAAAATAGCGGCCGAGCTCAGGTTCCCCGATCCGATCAGCGTGACGATGGTGGAGAGTCAGGTCACGCAGTTGTTCGTGCAGATGGTCAGGTTGAACCAAACCGGCCATCAGCCGGTCAAAGGCGGTCTTTCGGCCTTCGATCTCAAACGCGTCGTGGGAATGATCGAGTCATTGTCTGACGGCGGGCCCACACTGGCCGACCTGGCAAAGGAGCTTGGCATCAGCCGGTTTCATTTCAGTAGGGCCTTCAAACAGTCGACAGGTATGACGCCGCATGCATTCATTGCACGGCGCCGACTTGAGCGATCCGCGGATATGCTGCGATCCACGAATTTGTCGGCAACCGGAATCGCTCTGGAGTGCGGCTTCGCCAACTCGAGCCACTTCACGACCGCGTTCAAACGGGCCTTCGGAACGAACCCGATAGAATTTCGGCGCAAGTGCAGGATTTAGCCCGACACATCTCCTTTTTCAGCAAGGAATTGAAAAGTCCGCCATCACGGTAAAGCAGACACCGCCGGAGTGAGTATGACGTGTGGCCCTATGGTTGGGTGGCAGCCGATGTCAGACACAGTGCGAATTCATCGTGACAAAAGACCGTTCATGCAGTCCAGAGAGTTCCTCGGATTCTTGGCCAGCACGTTATCGGCGTCGGTCGGGCGAAATGGCTATTACATTGCATCCGCATGGATGCTTGTCGAGGCAGGGCACGGAAGTGCCGGCGTGGCGACGTTGCTTGCGATTGTCAGCGTGGTCGAGTTTGTTGCGAGCCCTCTGGTCGGCGCGGCGGTGGATCGGTTCGATCGACAACGGTTGAATATCGCGGCGGACCTCAGCCGCATTGCCGCCGTGCTCGCCACAGCTAGCGCGCTTCTCTATCTGGACGTGTTTGTAACGATCTGCCTCTCAGCGGTCCCCTTCGCATTCTGTGATCGTGTTGCTCTTACCAGCTCGCAATCAATGATCCCCCTCGTGGCGCGAGGCAGCGATCCCGTAGCCTCAAATTCCACCGTCTTCTTCGTCACGCAATTCGGATGTTTAGGGGCAGCGTTGCTTGTTGGTCCGTTGCTCGGTGAGCACTCCCCTGCCCTGATGTTCATCATCCTTGCCGGTTTCTTCGTTGTTTCAGCGGCCAGCCTGTCTTCACTGCGCCTGGCCTCGGCGCCGAACGCCGTCTGCAGGGCCAACAGTTTTGCAATCAACTTCGATCTGCACCTTCTTCGCCTCTTTGCCGTGTATGCGCTCCTCTATGGAGGCGCGGTGTTGGTCAGTGTGATGGGATCAAGCTTTGTTTTCGAAGAACTGAAGGGTAACGCTGTGGATTTCGGCCACGTCGAAGCGGCGTGGTCGGTGGGCTCGCTGATCGGAGCGGTCCTTCTAGTCAGGCTGACAAGGGGGATAAGCGCTCATACACTGCATCTCATGCTCTTGTGGTCAACTGCGCTCGCGCTGATGGCGCTAATATTCCTGCGCGGGCCTTGGACACTGACGATCTTTGCCGCGCTTGGACTCCTCTACAATATGGGCCGCGTCAGCATCGAGGTCACACTGCAGTCGCGTGCATCCAATAAGATGTTGGGCCGAGCGAAAGGTACCATGCATAGTCTGGCTGTCGGATTTGGGCTGGTCATATTCGGCATCGTGACCATTTTGGGGGGCAGCGTAATCCCTTCGATGATTTTTTTCAGTTTCGGCGTGATGCTCATCATTAGCGTTTCTGCATTGAGTATCGGCATCGCGCAGCATACGAGCGGGTCGTGACGTGGGCGAGCTAGCAACAAATGCGGATGCCAAACTGGCGGTCCTCAGGTCACTGGCAACGCTCTACCCATGGATGCAACCGTATTACTCCCGACCGCTCCGCGACTATGCGTTCCGCCTGTTCGACGTGCCAGCTTCGAAAACTATGCCGGACATTCGTCGGCACGCCCTAACCAAGCTGCGCGGTACGATCGAGAATGCAGGAAAGCGAAACGGATTGCCGATCGATGCCGTCGCACAAATCTGTAGAGAGTTCGAAGAGCGCCGTGTGTTGCAGACAGGGCCTCATCTGCTTCTTCTTCTGGATCCGGAAGCGTTCTACACGCATGTTCTTAGCTTCGTTGGCCTCTCGGCTCATGGTTGCTCGACCTACGTGTCCTATGCTGTTTCGACGGTGAGCCTCGTTGAAAAGGCTCGCAAGGGCCCTGGCTGGCTGACGGTGGACAGGAGGTCGATCAACGTCTTCGGCCTCAGCCGAAACCGCATGATCGGATTCAGCCTCCTGACCGGGCCTGGATCCTATCGGTTGGAACTGGTGCCGGCGGAGCAAGGCGCTGAGGGAGACGCGCTTACGCTACTTCAAAACCTCATGCCGAAGGGCCAATTCGAGCGGCCGGCTCACGCCATCAAGGCAGCTAATCTCAGCCTTTGGCCAAAACTCTTCGGAGACCGTTTTGCGTTCCTGCAGATCGATGACGAGGACATGGCCGATTTGGTGGGGGACCACCTGTCCGAGGAGGATTCCTGGCTACGGGCGAGGCTGCTGGACCACCCAAAGCTCGCAATGAACATCCTTGCCGAAATCGACAAGCTGGCAGGCCCGTGGGGTGGCTGGCTCGCTCGCGGTACGGATTTCTTTTGGTTCTATGAAAATGGCAGGCGGCTGCCATTGCGGCTGGTGGGTGGCGAACTCATCAATGTGGCAACCCGAACGAAGGTGGCTCGCTTCGCTGCTCCCGATATCGTCGAGCAACTGGCAAACCGCAGCCTGGTCCCCAACCTGTTCCTCATGTTTCTAGTCTTGTCGATCTTGCCGGGCGTGCGCGCTCTAGGTGGGAGTCATCAGCCGGTCTATTTTCCCTTAATGCGCTACGTCTTGTACCGAGCGCTGGAAGCCGCCGGGGGGGATAGCGATCTTCGACACGCTCTCGCGACAGACGACATACCGGGAGCTTGGGGACATCGAGTAATTGAATGCGATGTCGACCCTTTCGAATTAATCCGAAATGAACGCACTTGCGAAACCAGCGATATCATCGACCGCTTCCGCAATATGCCTTTAACTGAAGCCTGTGGACGCATGACCAGCTTTGTTTCGGACACGTCGTGGCAAGAGCTTCACCGACGGTTGCAAGAGCAGGTGATCACCACGGCCGATACGGAATGGGCTTTTGCTTAAGCAGAGATGCGCCAAACGTCATATACCAGCGATGTATCGAACGTCTGATTGGGGCCGTTGAACGAGCCCGCTGCGCGAGATGGGCGCGTGTGGTGAGCAGGGATCACGAGCGGGAGGTCGCGCGCTCGCGTTGAGCGCCGTCCGGAGTCCCTTTCGACCGGGTGAGAAACTTCTGTTTGCTGCGGCCGGTGCCGGCCTGACCGGCGCAACGCTGAAGGTTGGCGTTTCGTCCAAGGCCTGCGCATTGCGATAGTGCTGCTTATCCTACCGCCCTGACACTAAGGAACTTCCAGCCGGCCATACCATTCTGCCTCAAACTCGCGCAGGATTGCCCGCGCCGCGAGCAGATCGTTGGCTTTTTGGTAGAGCTGATGGTCTGTGAGATTATTCAACTCGCGATCGGCGAAGCGATCAGCTTCGGCCATCCACTCGTCAACGTTACTCCAGAGCTTGCGTATCGTATCTCCCTCCTGCGGAAGGATGAACGATTAGCCCATCCTAATGTTCTATCTGACCGCCTCAGCTGCAGCTAACCCGCCTTAGATTCGGGCTTTCAAGGCGGCGCGTTCGGGCCTGAGCAGACAGTTGCTCACACGCAGAGGCCGATCGCCAACCCGCCATAGCGTTCCACGAGTTTCGCGATCCGTAGGCGAAGGGCGGAAAGAAGCGCCAGGACAACCACCAGTCGGACGGCCATTTGGGACGCTACCAGAACCTCGATCCGAATTTGACTAGCGACAGGTAGAAGAGCGGATTCCGGCGGCGCCCGCAAGGTGTCCTTCGTTCGCATGCTGCGCACATTAGCCATAGCGCATATACTATCAAACAACCGGTGCCCGTCCCCCGACCCACACCGGCCAGGCCCGGCAGAGTGCTGGCCTACCCCGCCAGTTTGCCGGGCCGCTATGGCTTGGCCTGCTCGTGAATCCGTAAGGCCAGGCCCCTTCATTCGCATGACGGAATGCTCTCCCGAGAGCTGATATAAATGCGCCCAGCCGGTGCGCGGTTTTGTTGGTAGTTCCAGCCACCGGTCGGCCCGGCGGGTCTTCCTGAACTGGCTTGCCGGGCCGCTCCCGCTTCAAGGCGTCCAGCCTTTGCGCTTGCTCGGCGTCACCGCATCGTTGCTGAAATGCAGGTTGCGGTCATCGCGGCCGGCGTCGCAGCATTCATGGCAATAGAGCACCATGCAAGCTTGGACGTGTTCCCGCAAGAACCGATTCCTGGAGAAAGCGCCTACCGCAAACTCGACAACGTGACGCTCACAGCGCACGCGGCCTACATGACCGACGACGCCCATGAGGAGCTGTGGCGCAGGACACTTGCCGGGCTCGACGCATCAGCGACGGCTTCACCAGGTCCGTCAAACCTCAGCCAGAGACGAGGCGGCGGACCAAATCTGGCGCGCTCGTGACCTGCATTTTGCGGGACCAGGTGGGTAGACTGATGTTGAGCGTACGGGCGACTTCCTTGCCCGTGTGAGCCTTGATCAGCAAGGCGGCGACATCCCATCCGTCGCGTCAACGACATGCAGACGGAACGATCTTGCTTCGGCACCTTCAAGAAGTCCGGCAACAACGAGTTCACTGGCGAAATCGTCACGCTCAGCGTCCAGGCCCGTGGCGTCCGCATCGTCCCCGAAAATCGCGCCAACGGCGAAAACGCCCCCAGCCACCGGGTCTTCGTCGGCCGAGCAGAGATCGGCGCCGCCTGGGCCAAGCAGTCCAACGAGGGCCGCAACTATCTGGGCCTCAAGCTCGACGATCCGAGCTTCACCTCCCCGATCTTCGCAAATCTCTTCAACGACGAAGACGGTGAGGGCTACAGCCTGATCTGGTCCCGCCCGAGCCGCCGTAACGCAGAATAGGAGGCAAACAAAAGGTTCCGCCCGGGCCAACCGGGCGGAACCTCAAGTGACCAACTGGAGTGGTACGGCACACAGCCGCAGCGACGCCAGCACAGCATCGCGTGATGCCCTTTGAGCTCCTCCACCTCCGAGGTGGCATCTGTAAGGATCGTGTTTTAGGTCTCGCACGTTGGGGATGTGCAAATCATGATCGAGCCATTCGACGACACCGCCCCCACGGGGGACGAACTCACAGACTATGATCGCAGCCACGTTAAGCTCTACATGCGCTTGTTCGACGCCGATGCCGACGGTGCTGATTGGCGTGAGGTGGTCAAAGTTCTCTTCGGGATCGACCCTGCAAAGGAGCCGCAGCGCGCTCGACATGTCCACGATACCCACTTGGCGAGGGCGCGCTGGATGACGCGCACCGGTTACCGCCACCTTCTACGCCAAACTGACACCTAGCGAATATTTCCAGGGTGATGCTGAAAGAGCATCACGCGATGCGTTTTGGGGGCCTTCCGCCTGTCGCCAGAGTCGGGAATCGATGCGTGCACAACCTGCAGTTTTAGCAAGGAGCTGCACGATGAAGCCCGACACGTCGCATTGGCGAGACAACAGCAGCTACGAGTTCTTCGATGACTTGCCAATCGAAGGCCTGGCCTGGGAATGTCTTCGCCGCTCAGATTCTTATCTGCGGCATTATCTGGCACTTGTGCGTGAGGGAATTGAGAGGCATCCCTTACCAACTGAAGCGCAGAAGCGCTGGGGGTTGCGATTTCGCGGCCCGACCCGACTTATCCGCATTGACGCAAGACGTTCTGTGGTCACCTCTCGCCAACCCCGCGGTGGTGACCCTCATGGCCTCGCCAGATTTCCTGTCCTGCGAATCTTTGACAGCGCCCGTTGAGGTTGGCAAACAGCACGAGAGTCCCCAGGGATTTCATGCCATCCGCCACGGTGGGATAGCGACACAGCTGCTCCTCCTTCCTGGGAGCGCAACGGGCCGATCCCTCATGGCCTTGGTCCCGCTCGATTCCCAAACGCTCGGACGGGTTGAGGCCCTCGTGCGTTTCTGGCGCTCCTGTCATAGGCGGCCCGTGCCGCCGGACACACGAATGACGATTCACCAGAGGCGCCGCCTGCGCCTCATGATGCAGGCCTCCGATGGCCGCAAGAACGGCGCCAGCTACCGTGAAATCGCGACTGCTTTTTATGGCACAGGGCGTGTTGCCTCCAATGCGTGGAAAACCTCGTCCCTTCGCGACACCGTGATCGGTCTCGTCAAGGGCGGCGGAGCCATGATTTCCGGCGGCTATCTGCAACTGTTGCGCCACCGCAGGCGGGCCTAGCGCCCTGGGGTGGCAATATCAGGCCCCCCAATCTTCCCCATCCCTCACGACGCCTCCTTTCCGCCACCGTGATCGCCGCCCGCCGCTGAGCGTCAGCGGTTCACCGAAGCCCCACGGAGGTTCGACAAATGCGACCTGATCTAGCCGTTTTGCCGCCGCGCTTTCTGCGCACCAAGGAAGCTGCCGAGTTCCTCAGCCTGTCGTCGCGCACGCTCGAAAAACACCGCACCTACGGCACGGGTCCCGCCTACCGTAAACTTGGCGGCCGCGTCGTCTATGCAGTTGACGACCTCCAGGCCTGGGCCCAGCGCGGCGCAGTGACTTCGACTTCTGACCCACGCGGCTCAGTGCTTCCCGCCAAGCGCCATACCCCTGCAACTTCCACGCCGATCGGACGCTACGTGCGTTGAGCTGCGCTCAATCTGTGCAAAGAGCGCCGCACTAACACAACGGCGCCAATCATCAATCACGCATCGCGGTTGCTTTCCGCAAGATCAGGACAAAGGCCAATGGGCACTGTCGTTGACTTTCGTTCATGCCGATCGGCGTCAGGCGCTGTTGCCGGCGAAGGCTTAACTGATGTCGAACTGACCTGGGTCGAGAAAAAGATCGAGTGCTGGATCCGCTTCGGTTCGGTCGCTCGGGAAAAGGTACTCGATCGGCGCCGACGCATCGTCTCTTTTCGGCCCGGTGACATCTTCGCCTTCGTCAGATGGGCAGCGAACGGCTACGACACGATCATCTCGCGCGTCGATATTGTGCGCGTGGTTGCCGAGGGCGAAGCCTATCAGACGCTGCCGTTCGTGCGGCCCGGCGGTGACATTCTGCTCACCGCTCAAGGCTGGCCCAAGGTCGAGCGCGTGCTGCAGACGATCGATGGCATCGAACAACTCGGCATCGATCCGGGAGCGGTCTCGCCCGATCACTGGCGGCACATCCACAACCGAATGACGGTTGGGCAGGCGCCTCGTACTTATACGATGGACCTTCACCGAGCCTACCTCCTGCGCCGGCGGGTCCAGCCATGATGCGGTCACCGATCGTCCTTGTGACGGCACTGGCGACCATGGGAGCGCTCTGCCCGGTTCTCAAGCATATCCCGCCGAAGTTTGTCTGGAACGCGTCGGCCAGCGCAGCGATCGGTCTCTATCGGATCGATGCAAGGGGACCGTTTGGAGCCGATGACCTCGTCGCCGTCGAGCCGCCTGAAACGCTTACAACGTTCCTGGCTGACCGCGGCTATCTGCCGAGGGGCGTGCTGCTCATGAAGCATATCCTTGCAGTTTCCGGTCAAACCGTTTGCCGGAACAAGTTCACGATTTCGGTCGATGGCAGCGAAGTCGGCGTTGCGCTTCAGCGCGACCGCGCAGGGCGTGAACTGCCGGGCTGGCAGGGCTGCCGAGGCATTCCGGTCGGCGCAGTTTTCCTCATGAACCGCCAGATCCGCGACAGCCTCGATGGTCGCTACTTCGGCCTCATCTCCACCGATCACATTATTGGCCGCGCGGTCCCGCTGTGGACCGACGAGCAGGGCGACGGCTGCTTCCAATGGCGCGCTTCAGCGCGGTGAGAGCTTCACCGGCAGCGCCCCTTCGTGCCGCCACCCAATCGTCACCGCGCACATCAAAGACAGGAGAAATGACATGCCGCAGATCGGAGAATTCAACCGCCATCAGACTGGGCATTGGAGGCGAATTCAAACGCTCAGCCTCAACCTTGAGGTCGCAATTGTCGCGGCCGAAGCGAGCGATGCGGACAATGTGCCCGACTATGGTGTGCATGCTGGTGGCGAAGATGGCGTCGTGATTGGCGCCGGCTGGATACACTCCAGCGAGAAGGTCGGCGAATTCATATCGCTGCAGACAGACGACCCGACTTTCGCGCGGCCGATTCGCGCTTACGACAAGAAGTCCTGGTCTTTGCAATGGTCGCGCCAGCGCGATCGCGCCGAGAAGGACTAAGCGATGTCGGCGCGCCGTCAGCCGGCGAGCCAAGCGGGAGCGCTCGCATTGCCTCGCGCGCTCTGGCGCTCGGCCTTGTTTGTGCTTGGCGGACTTTGCATCACCTGCGTGGTTGCCGCCTCTGCACCGGCGAAGGACCTGCCGGCTGTGATGCCGCCGGCCCGCAATCGTTACGACACTCACATTGCGGAAGCGGCGAAGCGCTTCCGCCTTCCGCCGACCTGGATCCGCGCCGTCCTTGGCGCCGAAAGTGCCGGCGACCAACGCGCCACATCGCGCAAGGGCGCCATGGGGCTGATGCAGATCGTGCCCAACACCTGGTCTGACCTGCGCGTTCGGTACCGACTAGGCGCCGATCCCTACGACCCGCACGACAATATCATCGCCGGCTCGGCCTATATCCGCGAGTTGGTTGATCGCTACGGATGGCCCGGCTGGATTGCCGCATATAATGCTGGCCCTCGGCGCTACGAAGCGTCGCTGAAAGGCAGGCGGCTGCCTCGGGAAACGCTTGCCTATGTCGCTATCGTTGCGTCTGCCATCGGCAACACTGGTACGATGAAAGCTAACAGCCCGACGTTCTCCGGACGGTATGGCTGGAAGTACGCTCCGCTGTTCGTCGCGCAGCCGAGCGACACCCCGGGCGACCCTTCGACACGGCCGGAGCGCTCCCGCGATGACGCTTCAAAGACTGTGCCCAAGGAAGGATTGGCCGACGCCGCACCTCGATCGACCGGCCTGTTCGTTCCCGAAGCGAGCAAGAAGTCCGCGCCATGAGCCGCCCCGACGCTCTTCGCCCCATCTCGTGGTTCTGCGTGCCATGGCGTACGGACCGGGTAGGTGCAGGCAAACCGACCGAGCGATGGCAGGATAAAAGGGCGCACATTGCGCGCCGGTCGAACGGTAGGATTTGCCAGGTTTTCGGGCCCACGTCGCACATTGCGGCCCCTATGGGCAATGTGCGCGGAGCGCCAGAAGCCTTGTGTTCGCGTCGTCTTTTCCACATTGCCGGACAGCGCCATGGCTGATGAGCGCGCGTTTCGCATTCGGCCAGGTCGCATCCGCTCGACCCGCGCCCAGCAGGCACGGCCCTTCATCGCCCAGGCGCTAGCGGCGGCGAAAAAAGCCGGCGGTGGCGTCTCGCACTCGGGAAAATTCATTTCCGGCAGCCGCTCCCGGTTTGGTCACGGACAGCGCGCCAGCATCCAGGCCAATCGCCTTATCACCTCGCGATCGCGCGGCGCAGTCGTAAAGGCTCGCGTTGTCCGTCATACCGCAAGCGCTGCCTCACTCGCCACTCATCTCAGTTATTTGCGTCGCGAGGGCGTGACCCGGAACGGAGAGAAGGCGGGGTTGTTCGGGCCGCAGACGGGGGATGCCGACGGCGCGGCCTTCGCCGCGCGCGCCAAGGATGATCGGCACCATTTCCGTTTCATCGTCTCTCCCGACGACGCCCTCGAGATGGAGGACCTCAAATCCTTCAGCCGCGATCTGGTGGGGCAAATGGAGAAGGACCTCGGCACGCGGCTCGACTGGGTCGCGGTCGATCACTGGAACACCGAGCATGCGCACGTTCATCTGATCGTGCGCGGCCTGCGCGACGACGGCCAGGATCTGGTCATCTCGCGCGATTACATCAAGGAAGGCATGCGAGACCGGGCTCGCGACCTGATCACCCAGGAACTGGGGCCGCGAACCGATCTCGACATCCGCCGCTCACTCGAAAGCCAGATCCAGTCCGAACGCTGGACCCAACTCGATCGCCAGTTGCTTTGCGACAGCCGCGACACCGGGGTCATCGATTTAGCCCAACGCCCTCACAACCAGCCCGACGAATATCATGCGCTCAAGATTGGCCGTCTGCGGAAGCTTGAAGCGCTTGCTCTCGCCGACCAGGTCGGCCCGGGCCAATGGGTCCTCGACGTCCAGGCCGAAGCGAGGTTGCGCGAGCTTGGCGAGCGTGGCGACATCATAAAGCGCATGCATCGCGCACTGTCCGCGCGAGGGATCGAGCGGGGCTCGGCCAGTTATGTGTTGGCCGCCGAAAGTCTCGATACACCCATTGTCGGCCGGCTGGTCGAACGCGGACCCGATGATGATCTGGGCAGTGCGGCTTACGCGGTTGTCGATGGTATTGACGGACGTATCCACCACATCAGACTTTGCGCTCTGGACGCCGCTGGCGACGGCCCGCCGGGATCGATTGTCGAGCTGCGCAAGTTCGATGATGGGCGTGGCCGGCGCCGGATCGCGCTTACCGTGTGCTCCGATCTCGCTGTGGATGAACAGGTTGCCGCACCGGGTGCGACCTGGCTCGACCGCCAGGCAATCGCCGGCGAGCCTGCAGCTCTTGCGGAGGGGGGCTTCGGCGCCGAGGTCGGCGACGCCTTAGACCGCCGGACCGAACATCTGGTCAATCATGGGCTCGCCGAGAGGCAGGGCAACCGGATCATCTTCACCACTAACCTGATCGATACGCTGCGCCGCCGCGAGCTGGAGATGATTGGCGACAAGCTCGCGTCCGATAGCGGACGGCCCTTCAACCGTGCCGCCAGCGGCGACTACGTCGCCGGCACCTATGGCCAGCGCTTGTCCCTCGCATCCGGCCGTTTCGCCGTGATCGACGACGGCCTTGGGTTCCAACTTGTACCCTGGACGCCCTGCCTCGAAAAACATCTCGGCCAGCATGTCTGCGGTGTCGCTCGTGGTGACGGCGGCATCGACTGGAGCTTTGCCCGCAAGCGCGGGCTCGGTCTCTGACAGTTTTGGAAAGGATCACGCCATGTCCGCCACGAAAATCCTCTGGGGTCAGATCCTCACTGTCTTCGGAATCGTCCTTTTGACGACCTGGACGGCGACGCAATGGACCGCATGGCGGCTTGGGTTCCAGACGCAACTCGGACCGACCTGGTTCGAAGTCGCCGGCCTGCCTGTCTATTATCCACCCGCCCTGTTCTGGTGGTGGTACTTTTATGATGCCTACGCCCCAACCATCTTCGTGGAAGGCGGACTGATCGCCGTGTCCGGCGGCTTTGTCTCGATCATTGTAGCAATCGGCATGTCGGTGTGGCGCGCACGTGAAGCCAAGGACGTCGTGACCTACGGTTCGGCGCGATGGGCCGTCAGGAGAGAGATAGAGGCTGCCGGGCTGCTCGGCGCCGACGGTGTGGTGCTCGGGCGCTATCACCGTCATTACCTTCGCCATGATGGTCCCGAGCATGTGCTGTGCTTCGCACCGACCCGCTCGGGCAAGGGCGTTGGCCTGGTGGTGCCATCGCTGTTGACCTGGCCGGGCTCGGCGATTGTCCACGACATCAAAGGCGAGAATTGGCAAATCACCGCCGGTTTCCGTTCTCTGCACGGTCGAGTCCTGCTCTTTGATCCCACCAATTCGAAATCGTCGGCCTACAATCCTTTGCTGGAGGTCCGCCGTGGTGAATGGGAGGTCCGCGACGTCCAGAACATCGCCGACATTCTCGTCGATCCGGAAGGCAGCCTGGAAAAAAGAAACCATTGGGAAAAGACCAGTCACGCACTGCTGGTCGGCGCGATCCTTCACGTCCTCTATGCCGAGAAGGACAAGACGCTCGCCGGCGTCGCCGCCTTCCGTTCGGATCCGAAGCGCCCGATCGAGTCCACGCTGGCGGCTATGATGAAGACCGCCCATTTGGGAGAAGCAGGCCCGCACCCGGTCATCGCCAGTGCGGCGCGCGAATTGCTCAACAAATCTGACAATGAGCGGTCGGGCGTGCTCTCCACGGCGATGTCCTTCCTCGGTCTCTATCGCGACCCCGTCGTCGCCGAGGTGACGAGGCGCTGCGATTGGCGCATCAGCGACATCGTCGGCGGCATCAAACCAGCGACACTTTACCTGGTGGTGCCGCCCTCGGACATCAATCGGACCAAGCCGCTCATTCGCCTTATCCTCAACCAGATTGGGCGTCGCCTGACCGAGGACCTTCGGGCGAAAGGTCATCGGCATCGGCTTCTGCTCATGCTCGACGAGTTTCCTGCGCTCGGCCGCCTCGACTTCTTCGAAACTGCCTTGGCTTTCATGGCCGGCTATGGGCTGAAGAGCTTTCTGATCGCGCAATCGCTTAACCAGATCGAGAAGGCTTACGGCCCGAACAACTCCATCCTCGACAATTGTCATGTGCGCGTGAGCTTCGCAACGAATGATGAGAGGACCGCCAAACGTGTGTCTGACGCGCTCGGCACTGCAACCGAGATGCGGGCGATGAAGAACTATGCCGGTCACCGGCTTTCGCCCTGGCTCGGACATTTGATGGTGTCGCGGCAAGAGACCGCCCGCCAACTGTTGACGCCTGGCGAGATCATGCAGCTTCCGCCGACCGACGAGATCGTCATGGTGGCGGGAACCCCACCGATCAGGGCGAACAAGGCACGCTATTACGAGGATGTTCGCTTCCGGGAACGCGTCTTGTCGCCGCCCGAGCTGACCCGAGCCGAGAAGGCCTCTGCTTGTGATTGGAGCAGCCCACCGGTCCTGAAACGCCCCGAGGTCGACGAAGCCCCCGGCGCGCGGGGCGATGAAGATCCGACCGGGTCCGAACGGCGCCTGCAACCCGAACTGAACCGTGCGCGGGCGTTCGAGAAGGCGGCTCCGATCGAAAATGAGTTCGAGATCGGTCCGGTAGACGATAGCGACGACGACGGTGCTGTGCGCAATCGGCGCCTCGCCCGCCTCATGCAGGGCGTGGCACGGCAGGTCTCGCTCGACCGAGATGACGGCATGGAGTTTTAGCCGCCATGATCAGCCGCAAGAAGAAAGCGCAAATCTCCGTCTATCTCGACGGGGCGATCATGAAGATGCTGGCCGAGTATGCGGCCCGGCGCGACCAGCCCCAATCGATGATTGCAGAGGCCGCGATCGCGTCGTTTTTGTCGCCAGATGCTGACGAACGTCGCGAGGCTGCTATCGCCAAACGCCTCGATCAAGTTGATCGCCGCCTCGCCCGGCAGGAGCGCGATATCGGCATCGCGGTCGAAACCCTGGCGGTGTTCGTGCGGTTCTGGCTCGCGACCACGCCAGCGTTGCCGGAACCTGCGGCCCAGGGGGCTCGCGCCAAGGCGGCCGAACGCTATGAGGCTTTCGTCTCAGCCTTGGGCAGACGTTTGGCCAAGGGTCCAAAACTGCGGCAGGAGATATCGGAGGATATCGATCCAGTTGACGATAAGGGAATGCCGTCCCCAGCCGGAATGTAGGCTCTTGTTGGCCCATGAGTGCCAGAGATTTTCCTCTGCCGTTTGCCCGCCAATGATACCCAACCAGCGGGGAGTATTGGTTGTCGTCTCCGACATGCCTCGAACTGCCAATTCCCGACAAAGCGACTGAGCGGCAACATATTGCGTGCTCGAGTGCGGGCATGAATTCGGCGCGGCCTTGCACCGGAATGACGGCGCAGGGATAGCCACCGGCCGCAGCCTGACGTTCGATATGGACTACTGCGACCAGAAAAAGCAAGCACTTGGGCGCTTGTCGCCCCCGCCCTGCGTTAACGTCCAGCACCGAACAATAAGCTTGAATAGCAGTTGCCTATCATTGTGCTGGACGGGGAACCCTTATCTTGGCCTAATGGCGTCTTGCCTGACTGAAAGAGGCGATCGGGGCGGCGAGACAAGGTGGACGTATGAAGTTCGCGCCGACGACTATTTTGCCGCTGACGGCGGTGCTGACTCTCGCAGCAGGCTGCTCCTCGACCGTCGCATCGATCGATCCGGGGAAATACGACAAGATGAGCTGCGCCGAGCTCAACAGCGCGCTCGGCGACACGGCGACCGACATTTCGCGGACGGCGATCAGCCGCGGCAAGGTCGCCAACACCAGCGTGCCGAGCTGGCTGCTCGGCGGCGAGCGCGTCAAGACGGTGGTGGCCAATCGCGATACCGCCCGAATCGAGAAGCTGCAGCAACAGCAGCAGGCAATCGTCGCGGCAAGGAAGCAAAGGTGCCCATCATCGCAATGAGCTAGCAGCGGCCGGTGGCGGTCTTATGCGCTGATCCGGAACCTAGTCGTATCGATCGCGGCGTTCATCAGCGTCCGCGTGTAGGCTTCGCGCGGATCGCCGAAGATCTCCTCGGTCGGCCCTTGCTCGACGATCTTTCCCTGCTTCATGACGATGATGTAGTCGGCCATGGCGCGCACCACCGCGAGGTCGTGGCTGATGAAGAGGTAGGACAGCTCGTTGTCGGCCTGCAGCTTGCGCAGTAATTCGACGATCTGCTTCTGCACGGAGCGGTCGAGCGCCGAGGTAGGCTCGTCGAGCACCACCACTTTCGGCTTCAGGATCATGGCGCGGGCAATGGCGATGCGCTGGCGCTGGCCGCCCGAGAATTCGTGCGGATAGCGGTTGCGGGCGTTGGGGTCGAGGCCGACCTCGCGCAGCGCCTCGACGGCGCGATGGTCGCGCTGCTTGCTGCTCAGCGAGGGCTCGTGCACCAGAAGCCCCTCGGTGATGACTTGGCCCACCGTCATGCGCGGCGACAGCGAGCCGAACGGGTCCTGGAAAACCAATTGCAATTCGCGCCGCAGCGGCCGCATCGCCTGGCGGTCCGCTTCGGAGATGTCGCGGTCGCCGAAGCGGATCACGCCATCGCTGGGCAGGAGCCTCAGCAGCGCGCGGCCGAGCGTCGACTTGCCGGACCCTGACTCGCCGACGATGCCGATCGTCTGATTGCGCTTCAGCCGGATCGAGATCTTGTCGACGGCGCGCAGCATCAGCGGCTCGCCGCCGAGGAAGCCGCCGCCGATCTTGAAGACGACCTCGACATTCCTGCCTTCGAGCAGCACCGGCGAATTTGTGGGCGGCGCCGCCTTGGTGCCGGTCGGCTCGGCCGCGAGCAGCATCTTGGTATAGGCATGCTGCGGATTGGCGAAGAGCGCTTCCGCATCGCCCTCCTCCACCACCTCGCCCTGGCGCATCACATAGACGCGGTCGGCGAAGCGGCGCACGATGCCGAGATCGTGGGTGATGAAGACGATCGCCATGCCGAGCTTGCGCTGCAATTCGGCAAGCAGCATCAGGATCTGCGCCTGGATGGTGACGTCGAGCGCCGTCGTCGGCTCGTCGGCGATCAGAATGTCGGGATCGTTTGCCAAAGCCATGGCAATCATGACGCGCTGGCGCTGGCCGCCAGACATTTCATGCGGATAGGATTTCATCCGCCGCTCGGGATCGGGGATGTGCACCAGTCTTAGGAGCTTCAGCGCTTCCTCACGCGCGGCCTGCGCGTTCAGGCCGCGATGCCGGCGGATCGGTTCGATGAGCTGATTGCCGATGGTATAGAGTGGATCGAGCGAGGTCATCGGCTCCTGGAAGATCATGCTGATCTTGCGACCGCGAACCTTGTTGAGCTCGCTCTTGGTCATCTCCAGAAGATTGCGGCCGCGATAATCGACCTGGCCGCTCGCCTCGCCATTGGAGGAGAGCAGGCTCATCGCCGCCATCATCGTCTGGCTCTTGCCGGACCCGGACTCGCCGACCACGGCGACGGTCTCTCCTGCCTTCACGTTGATATTGATGCCCTTGACCGCCTCGACCGTGCCGTCGAGGGTCTGGAAGCGGACGCGCAGGTCCTTGACGCTGAGGATCGTTTCGGAAGCCATGTCAGCGATCCCCATCTTTATCGATCTTTCGGGTCGAGCGCGTCGCGCAGACCGTCGCCGACGAAGTTCAGCGCGAACAACGTCGAGACGAGGAAGAAGGCCGGGAACAGGAGCAGCCAGTTGGCGTAGCCGATGTTCTTGGCGCCGACCGAGATCAGCACGCCCCAGCTTGTCATCGGCTCCTGCACGCCGAGGCCAAGGAAGGACAGAAAGCTCTCCAGGATGATCACCTGCGGCACCAGCAGCGTCATGTAGATGACGACCGGGCCGAGCAGGTTCGGAATGACGTGGCGCACGAGGATGCCGCGATGGCCGACGCCCATGGCTTCGGCTGCCTGGACATATTCCTGCCTGCGGATCGACAGCGCCTGGCCGCGCACGATACGCGCCATGTCGAGCCACAGCACCGCGCCCACCGCCAAAAACATCAGCACGAAGTTGCGGCCGAAGAACACCACCAGCATGATGACGAAGAAGATGAACGGCAACGAGTAAAGCACGTCGACGATGCGCATCATCACCTCGTCGACCCTGCCGCCGGCAAAGCCGGACGTCGCGCCGTAGATCACGCCGATGACGCCGGCGACGACGCCGGCAAGCAGGCCGATGGCTAAAGAAATGCGCCCCGCCATCAGCGTGCGCGAGAGCAGGTCGCGCCCGGTGTTGTCGGTGCCGAAGAAGAAATATTGCTGTTTGACCGCGGAGCTCATCGTCACTTCGAGCCCGTCGGGCGACTTGCTTTCGATCCTGGTGTCGTCGAAGGCGTCGGAGCGATCGAGATAGCGGATGTTTCGCTCGTCGACCGGCTTCTTGGACGTGACGGTGACGATGACGCGGCTGCCGTCCTGGTGCCATTCCTTGATGTCGACGCGCATGCGCTTGATCGCATCGCTCAGAGCGCCCTGGATCATGTCCGGCTTGGGATAGGCCGAAAGGCTCGGCGGCGTGCGGACATAGTCGCCGTAGATGGTCGTGTATTCGTGCGGCACGACCATCGGGCCGAACACGCTGATGATGGAGATAAACGCCAGGTAGTAGAGGCTGAACATGGCGGCGCGGTTGCGCTTCAGCCGCGCCCAGGCATTGCCCCAGAGCGAGCGGCCGACGATCGGGTCCGGAACGGCTACGGCGAGCTCAGTCATAGCGCACCCTCGGATCAACGACCGCGTAGAGGAGATCGACGATCAGGTTGAAGACGATGGTGAAGAGCGCGATCACCACCACGGTTCCCATGACCAGCGTGTAGTCGCGGTTGAGCGCGGCATCGACGAAGTAGCGGCCGACTCCC
>NZ_RZSL01000460.1:0-5050 GCF_003997355.1 Mesorhizobium sp. M1E.F.Ca.ET.041.01.1.1
TTCAAGGCCTGAGACAGGCGGTTGCGACCCTCTTCGAGCTGTTCGAGGTGGCTGCCCAGCGAAGCGTCGATGGCAGCATGCGCCTCGTTGACCTTGCGCAGGTCATCTTCCAGCGCGCGAGAGATCAGGCCGCGGCCCTCGGCCAGTTTCTGGACCTGATTGGCCACAGCGTCGTCGATGCCGGCGCGACTCTCGGCGAATTTCGCGAGATCGTCCTGCATGGCAGCCGCCATACGCTGGCTGCTTTCGGCCAGCTTCCGGCTGTGGTCTTCGATGGCCTCGTCGATGCCGGCGCGAGCGTCGGCGAGCCGCTGGATGTCGGCGTCGAACGATCGCGACACGACGTGGCGGGCGGCTTCCATGCGCCCGGCGAAATCGGTGGCGCGCGCTTCGAGCATGGAGGAGGTCGACGACACGATGTCGGCCATATCGGCGCCGATCTGGGTCTTGCCCTGATCGATCATCGCCGACAGCGTGTCCTTGCTCTCGGCGAAGGTGCTGGCGATCTCGCGCGCGCGCTCGACCAGAGTCTCGTTGATCTGGCGGGCGCGTGCCTCGAGCGCGGCGTTGAGCTTCTGGGTGCCGGTGTCGAGCGCCTCGGCGCGGGTCTGGAACTCGCTGATCAGCGCCTGACCGCGCTCGGCCAGCGTCCGCTCGATGCCGTTGAGGCTTGCTTCGAACTCGGAGCTGAGCGTGCGTGCAGCGCCGCCGAGTAGCGAGACCATGCCGGTGGTGCGGTCATCCAGCAGGTCGGTCAGCGAGCGGGTGAGGCCGTCGGTCGTGTCGGTCAGCTTGGCGATGCGGGTGTCGAGCAGGCTGGCGAAGGCCTCGCCCGAGGTCGACAGGCGGTCGGTGATCGTATCGAGTCGGGTTTCCACCGAATCGAAGATCGACATCGAGCTTTCGTTGATGCGATCGATCAGCGTGTCGCCGGAATTGTTGATCGTCATCGACAGTTTGGTCGAGGCGTTGAGGATCGAGTCGCGAATGATGTCGCTGGCCGAGCCGATCTCGTCACGCAGCGTCTCATGGGCGCCGGCGATCGAGGCACGCACGCGCTCGGCGTGGGTGACGACTGCCTCGCGCTCGCTGCCGAGGCCGTCGACCAGCGAGCGGATGCGAGCCTCGTTCTCGGAATAGGAGCGCTCGATCTGGCTGACTTCGCTGTGGACGAGCGTTTCGAGCTCGACGGCGCGCGCCAGCGTGCGCTCGATGCCTTCGCCCATTGCCGCCACCTCGCGGCGCACGGCCTGACCGATCATCATGACGCGGTCCTGGGCAAGGTTCTCCGGCTCGGCGAGGCGGAAGGCCACTTCGGTCATCGATTGCGCGGCAATGCGCATTTCCTGGGCGCGCCGGATCATGGCCGCGAAGGCCCAGAACAGGATGACCGGGATGATCGCCGCGACCGCCAGGCCGATCAGCTCGGGGCGGGCGAAGAACTGATCGAAGGTGCGGATCTTCCAGATGCTCGGGCCGAACAGCAGGTTGGCAACGCCGCCGGCGCCGGCGATCCACGCAAGCGAAATGAACGCTACGACCCAGTAGACGGTGCTCGAGGCGCGCCGGTTGAGGCCATGCAGAAGCGTCCGGTAATCCTTCTGGCGGTCATCATTTGCCGGTGTGAAACCGGCAGGGGCCGGCGTGAAACCGGCTGGCTGCGAAGCGCGCGATTCGACCGGGCGCAGCTCCGCCGGCTTTGGCTGGGGTGCCGCCTTTGCGGCCTGAGGCTCATTTGCCGGCTCGATTCTCTGGCTGCGGCCTTCGCGCGCCAATTCGTCCGCGGCCGCCGAAATCTGGGCTTCGAGATCTTCCATCGACGCCGCCATGTCGAGGCCGCCTTCGTCGCCGTTGAGCTCAAGGTCAAGCGCCTTTTCCAGTTCCGCGGCTACGTCGCTCTCGAGGGATTTCGTCGTCGTCGGTTTCTTAGCCATGCCTTCGCTACCCTGTACTAGCTGCCGCGGGACTTATGATTTTGGCCTGATTCTGGCTTGTCTGGTCCCAGACAGGAGGCTGAAAATGGACGTTCGTATCGTAATGACACACAGGGGTAAAGAAAACATGCATTCCGGGCGATGCGTAAAACTTTAAATATAAGGTTAACGCAAGCGTGATTTGGCTGCCTCTGTGACAACATTTTTCCCCGGTAGCCGTTAACCCGATGGCGACGCGGATCGCCTATTTTTTTGGGCGCCAGCCGCCTTTTTAGGAGTTGCAGTGCGTATGCGTGGCGAAAGTGGAATCGCGTTTTCCATGCCCGGCGGAGACGTGTCGGGAACGGCAGGGTCGCGACCTGTGGATTTGGCCCATTTGGCGCGGCAGACGATGGACGATCGCGCGCTCGAACAGGAAGTGCTGGCGCTGTTCGTGCAGCAGGCGCTTTCGGTGCGTGACAAGATCCTCGACGCCGATGCCAGGGAACGTGTGCTCCTTGCTCACAGCCTGAAAGGCTCGGCACGCGGCATCGGTGCCTTTGCCGTCGCCGAATGCGCCGCAGCCATCGAAAAGCAGCCCGAGGACACCCGCACCCTGAAGAAGCTCGGCATGTTGATCGACGAAGTGCGGGATTTCATCGCCGCCATCAGCCGCTGAAGCATCGCGCCGGGAGGATTCGGGCGACGCGTCGGCGAGCAGCCATCTTCTGAAAACGTCATTTGGTGGCGTTTTCCTGCCGCAGTTGACTTGTGCGGCGGAGTGATTATCTCGGCTGCGACTCCTTCAGGTGACAAATGACCAAGCTGACTTTCATCGCCAATGACGGCACTCGATTCGACGTGGAAGCCGAGAACGGCTCGACCGTCATGGAAAACGCGATCCGCAACGCGGTGCCCGGCATCGAGGCCGAATGCGGCGGCGCCTGCGCCTGCGCGACCTGCCATGTTTATGTCGACGAGGCCTGGACCGCGGAGGTCGGGGAGCCCGAGGCGATGGAAGAGGACATGCTGGACTTTGCCTATGACGTCCAGCCGAACTCGCGCCTGTCCTGCCAGATCAAGGTGCGCGATGCGCTCGACGGGCTTGTCGTGCGTGTGCCCGAGCGCCAGGGCTGAGCCAACTCTCCATTTTCCAATTTTGCCCGTGGCCGCTTGGCAGCAGGCCATAGCTCATGCACTGTCCCCACCATTCCCAAAATGGGGCGGAGCTGATGACGGACACGATCAAGACGGACGTACTCATTGTCGGGGCGGGGCCGATCGGTCTGTTCGCCGTGTTCGAGCTCGGCCTGTTCGACATGAAGTGCCATCTGATCGACATTCTCGACCGTCCCGGGGGGCAATGCGCCGAGCTCTACCCGGAAAAGCCGATCTACGACATTCCCGGCTGGCCGATCATCACGGCGCAGGGCCTGGTCGACAAGCTCATGGAACAGATACATCCGTTCAAGCCGGGGTTCACCTTCAACCGGATGGTCTCGAGCCTCGAAAAGCTCGAGGACGGCAGCTTCCGCGTCACCACGGATGAAAACGAGGTGTTCGAGGCCAAGGTGGTGGTGATTGCCGCAGGCGGCGGTTCGTTCCAACCCAAGCGCCCGCCCATCCCTGGTGTCGAGGATTATGAGGGAAAGAGCGTCTTCTACTCCGTCCGGCGCATGGAGGATTTCCGCGGCCATGACCTCGTCATCGTCGGCGGCGGCGACTCGGCGCTCGACTGGACGCTCAACCTGCAGCCGGTCGCGAAGAGCGTGACGCTCGTCCACCGGCGCCCGGAGTTCCGGGCAGCGCCCGACAGCGTCAACAAGATGTATGCCATGCAGGAGATGAAGCAGCTGCGATTCCTTGTCGGTCAGGTGAGCGGCCTTGCGGGCGCCGATGGCCGGCTTTCATCCGCGACCATCAAGGGCGGCCCCGTTGGCGATATCGAGGTGCCCTGCACCCGCATGCTGCCGTTCTTCGGTCTCACCATGAAGCTCGGGCCGATCGCCGAATGGGGGCTGAACCTGCATGAGAACCTTATCCCGGTCGACACCGAGAAATTCCAGACGTCGGTCCCCGGTATCTTCGCCGTCGGCGACATCAACTGGTATCCGGGCAAGTTGAAGCTGATCCTGTCGGGCTTCCACGAGGTCGCTCTGATGGCGCAGGCGGCCAAGCGCATCATCAGCCCCGGCGAGCGCATTGTTTTCCAGTACACGACCTCGTCGACCAGCCTCCAGAAGAAGCTCGGCGTCCACGAGTGAAACAAATGGTTATAGCAGTTCAGCGCTCTGCCGGTCGCTGAATTGCTCTGGCGGCTTGGCTCAAAAAGGCCGCGCGGCTACTCCGAGAGCACCGGCGCCGAATGCTCAGCCTGGCCGCGCAAGGGCTTTTCCGGCATCAACGCCAACGCGAGGAGCGCCAGGACAAGCGTGATGCCGGCGGTAAGGAAGATCATCACGAACGGTGTCACCGAGGTGACCTCGATGCGGGTGAGCGAGCCCTCGGCGGCTAAAGGCAAGCCGTAGCCGAGCGCAACGGCGCCGAGCATGGCGACGCCGAGCGCGCCGCCTAGCGAACGCAGGAACGTCAGCACCCCGGTCGCGACGCCGAGATGCGCGCGGTCGACCGCGTTCTGGACCGAAACCGTGCTGACCGGAAAAGTCGTTCCAGTGCCGATGCCGATCAAGGTCGTCAGGATCTCGACTTCGAGCAGCGAAGCTTGGCCCGCAATGGCGCTGAGCACGCCGATGCACAGGATCGCGAAGGTGATACCGAACATGGCGATGCGCTTGTAGTGGAAGAAGCGCGGGATGGTGCGGCCGCTGAAGGTGGCGCCGGCGACAGTGCCGAGGAGCAATCCGAGCATGGCCGTGCCGGACTCGCTGACCGAAAGCCCGACGACCGCCTGCAGATAAACCGGCAGATAGACCGAGATACCAATGCTGGCGGCCTGCAGCAGGAACATCGACAATGTGCCGGCGAGCACGATCGGATTGCTCAGCACTTCGAGCGAGACCAACGGTTCGGCGGCGCGCAGCAGTCTGACCGCGAACAGCGCCCAGAACACGGCCGAGCAAGCCACCAGTCCAAGGACTTCCGGTGAGAACCAGGGATAGGTGCTGCCGCCCCAGTTG
>NZ_RZSL01000461.1:0-5042 GCF_003997355.1 Mesorhizobium sp. M1E.F.Ca.ET.041.01.1.1
ATCATGATCTGCTTGGCGGTGCCGGCAAGGTCATGCTCGCACAGCGATTTGCCGACATCGGTGCCACGCGCGGCGAGGAAGGTATTGGCCATGCCGCCGCCGATGACCAGCGCATCGACCTTCTTCACCAGATTCATCAGGAGATCGATCTTGGTCGAGACCTTGGCGCCGCCGACAATGGCGACGACCGGCCGCACCGGATTGCCGAGGCCCTTTTCCAGCGCATCGAGCTCGGCCTGCATGGTGCGTCCGGCATAGGCGGGCAGCCGGTGCGCCAGACCTTCGGTCGATGCATGCGCCCGGTGCGCGGCGGAAAAGGCGTCGTTGACATAGATGTCGCCATTGGCGGCGAGCTTTTCGGTGAAGGCCGGCTCGTTCTTCTCCTCGGCCTTGTAGAAGCGGGTGTTTTCCAGGAGCAGCACATCGCCGTCCTTCATGGCCGCGACCGCTTCCGCGGCCTTGTCGCCGATACAGTCGGAGGCGAAACCGACCGGGCGGCCGAGCACCTCGGCCGTCGCCCGGGCGATCGGCTCCAGCGAGAATTCGGCCGACGGGCCGTCCTTGGGCCGGCCGAAATGCGCGAGCAGGATGACCCTGGCGCCTTTGCCGGAGAGCTCGGAAATGGTCGGCGCGATGCGCTCGATGCGCGTGGCGTCGGTCACCTTGCCGTCGGCTACCGGCACATTGAGGTCGACGCGCACCAGGACGCGCTTGCCGCTGACGGCGCCGATATCGTCGAGTGTCTTGAAGCCGGCCATGGTCGTTCCTTTCCCTCGAAAAAACGCGGCGACCTTACCCGGCAGCGGGGACGATGCAAGGTCTGCGTTAGGGCGTGCGCGCAAAAATAATGTCGCAGTGAGACATCAGCTTTCGCTGGTTGCCTTTTGTCCATCCGGTTCGGGCGCCGCCGTGTCGTTTGGCGCGTCCCCGGCGGCCTGCTTTTCCGCCGGTTTGCGCCAGTTGCGAATGAAGGCGGCGACGCGGTCGGCGATCTCGCCGGCGCTCAGGAAAACCGGCACGCGCGCCACCGGCGCGGTCGGCTCGAAGGACAGGCCAAGGCCAGTGATCCTGCCCTTCTCGTCGACATCGCGCACGATCAGCTCGATCGGACCGATCATCACGCGGTCGGCATATTCGGCGTGGCCGCCGAGCCGCTCCGTGACCAGTGCTGCGACGGTGAGCTTCTGCTCAGCGTCGGTGAGACCCGGCGCGTAGGCGGCTTCCAGCTCTCCCGCGGAGCGGGCCGGATCGAGGGCGAATGCGCCGAAGAAGTCCGCATCCTCGGGGTCGACCACGGCGCGGCTGGCGAAGAGCTTGTCGAGCAGGCGCGGATAGCGGTCCGGCACGAAGATGTAGACCTGATCGCCGGCGGTCAGCCGGCCCATGTCCTGGAAGCGCATGGAGCGGCCGTCGCGCAGCACCAGCGACGGCCTCGCCCAGCGCGGGATGCGCTCGCCGCGCGCCACCGGGCTGCCGGGCGCCACGCGATAGGCGAGCAGCTCATGATGCGCGGAGCCCGGAAGTTCGAGCTCGACCTTGTCGAGCGGTCCGAGCCGCGCCGGCACGATCAGGCCGAGGCGGCGCGCCAGGGGACCGACGGTCCAGCCCTGGACCACCAGCGACACAAGCACGATGATGAAGGCGACATTGAAGATCAGACGTCCTTGCTCGAGACCGCCGAGCAGCGGCGTGATGGCAAGCAGGATCGAGACCGCGCCGCGCAGGCCGACCCAGGAGACGAAGGCGACCTCCGGGCGCGGCAGGCGGAACGGGATCAGGCACAGCCAGACGGCTAAAGGCCGCGCCACGAAGATCAGGAACAAGCCCAGCATGATCGCCGGCGCCAGGATCGCCGGGAACTGCGACGGCGTGGCGAACAGGCCGAGGATCAGGAACATGATGATCTGCGCCAGCCACGACATGCCGTCCTGGAAGCGCTTGAGGATGGTGACGGCGCGGATGTCGGAATTGCCGGCGACGAGCCCGGCGAGGTAGACCGCGAGGAAGCCCGAGCCGCCGACGGCGCCGGCTGCGGCGAACACCATCAGCGAGAGCGTCAGCACGAAGATCGGCAGCAGCCCGTGGTCGAGGTTCAGTCGCTCGACGAGGCGCACGATTGCCATGCCGCCGAGCACGCCGATGACGGCGCCAAGCCCCATATTGATGAGGAAGCCGACTGCCAGATTGATGGCGAGAACGTTCGCCTCCGGGTTGGCGTGAGCCGCAATGATCTCGACCAGAGTGATGGTCAGGAAGATGGCGATCGGGTCGTTGGTGCCGGATTCGACCTCGAGGGTGGAGCGCACGCGCTCGCGCAAATGGATTTCGCCGGCGCGCAGCAGGAAGAACACCGCCGCCGCGTCGGTCGAGGCGACGGCGGCGCCAAGCAGCGAGGATTCCAGCGAGCTGAGATTGAGCAGATAGTAGGCCGCGACGCCGAAAATACCCGTGGTCAGGACCACGCCCACAGTGGCCAGCGACAGCGCCGGTCCGGCTGCCTGGCGCAAGGCGTTGAGCGGCGTGCCGAAACCGGAATCGAACAGGATGACGGCTAAAGCCAGTGAGCCGGCAAAATAAGCCAGGCGTGCGTTGTCGAATTCGATGCCCAGCCCATCGACGCCGGTGGCAAGGCCGATGCAGAGAAAGAGGAGCAGCAGGGGCGCGCCGAAGCGAAAGGCGATCAGGCTCGAAAACGCGGCGGCAACGACGAGCGCCGTGCCGACCAGCGTCACAAGATAGATCGCATGCTCCATCCGGAATTGCCCCTCAAATCCGCTCCCTCCCGCTTTACGGCAGAGTGGGGCGAAGACATGACCAGTGCAAGGCGGCGGCGTGGTTTTTTGCCCCATGCCGCTGATATGGAACGAAAACGCCCGGCCGAAGCCGGGCGTTTCACGCGATCAAAAGAAAGCCCGCGTTCAGGCGATGGTCTTGCCGAAGGCGACCGCCGTGTCGCCCATGCGGTTGGAGAAGCCCCATTCGTTGTCGTACCAGGAAAGCACCGAGACGAAGTTGCCGTCCATGACCTTGGTCTGGTCGAGCGCCGCGATCGAGGAGTGCGGATCGTGGTTGAAATCGATCGACACGTTCGGGTGATGGGTGACCGAGAGGACGCCCTTCAGCTTGCCCTGGGAGGCGGCGATAAGCGCCTCGTTGATCTCCTGCACGGTGGTCGAGCGCTTGGCGATGAACTTGAAGTCGACCACCGAGACGTTCGGGGTCGGCACGCGGATCGAGATGCCGTCGAGCTTGCCCTTGAGGTCGGGCAGCACCAGGCCGATCGCCTTGGCAGCACCGGTCGAGGTCGGGATCTGCGACAGCGCCGCCGCGCGGGCGCGGTAGAGGTCCTTGTGCATGGTGTCCAGCGTCGGCTGGTCGCCGGTGTAGGAGTGGATCGTCGTCATCATGCCCTTTTCGATGCCGACGGTTTCGTGCAGCACGGCGGCCAGCGGCGCCAGGCAGTTGGTGGTGCAGGACGCGTTCGAGATGACGACGTGGTCCTTGGTCAGCTTGTCGTGGTTGATGCCGTAGACGACCGTCAGGTCGGCGCCGTCGGACGGAGCCGAGACGATGACGCGCTTGGCGCCGGCGGTCAGATGCGCGGCGGCCTTGTCGCGGGCGGTGAAGATGCCGGTGCATTCGAGCGCGATGTCGACGCCGAGCTCCTTCCAGGGCAGCTGGGTCGGATCCTTGATGGCGGTGACCTTGAACTTCTCCGCGCCGACGGAGATCTGGTCGCCATCGACCGTCACCTCATGCGGGAAGCGGCCATGCACGCTGTCGTAGCGCAAAAGGTGCGCATTGGTCTCGACCGGGCCGAGGTCATTGACGGCGACGACGTCGATGTCCTTGCGGCCGGATTCGTGGATCGCGCGCAGGATGTTGCGGCCGATGCGGCCAAATCCGTTGATGGCAACTCTGACGGTCATTTTTCTCTCCCTAGGGGGCCGGAAAGCGGATGGGTCCGCAGCTTCATAACGGGGGACGGACAAAGAATCCAGCCGAGGATACCCGAATTTAAATCGATTAGGTTAGCCCAGCCCGACACAACCCATTGAATGATTTCGCCGGACCGGGGCCTTCCTGCTTCCATATGTCGCTCAAAACCGCTGTGCGCTTTTCAGCGACATGCAGTGACTTCACTTGCCGTGCAGGCGCGCTTCCACTGCTTTCGCCGCAGCTTCCGCCGTAATGCCGAAATGCGGATAGAGCTGCTCGATGGTGCCCGAGGCGCCGAAGCCGGTCATGCCGATGAAGATGCCGTCGCTGCCGATGATATGGTCCCAGCCCTGGCGGATGCCGGCCTCGATGGCGACCTTGATCCTGGCGTTGCCGATCGTCTTCCTGCGGTAGTCCTCGCTCTGCTGGTCGAACAGCTCGAAGCAGGGCACCGAGACGACGCGGGTCGGGTGACCGTGCTTCTCGAGCAGCTCGCGGGCGCCGAGGGCGACCTCGACCTCAGAACCCGTGGCGAAGATCGTCACAGCCGCCTCGCCGTTTGCCGCGGCGAGCTCATAGGCGCCGGAGGCGCTGAGGTTCTTCTCGTTGAATTCGGTGCGCACGGTCGGCAGGTTCTGGCGGGTCAGCGCCAGGGTCGAGGGCGTCTTTTTGGATTCCAGCGCGAGCTGCCAGCATTCCGCCGTCTCCACCGCGTCGGCCGGGCGGAACACGTTGTGGTTAGGAATGGCGCGCAGTGCCGCCATGTGCTCGACCGGCTGATGGGTCGGGCCGTCCTCGCCGAGGCCGATCGAGTCATGCGTCATGACGAAGATCGAGCGGATGCCCATCAGCGAGGCAAGGCGCATCGAGGGGCGGGCATAATCGGAGAAGCAGAGGAAGGTGCCGCCATAGGCGATCAGGCCGCCATGCAGCGTCAGGCCGTTGATCGCGGCGGCCATGCCATGCTCGCGGACGCCGTAGTGGACATAGCGCTGGCCGTAGTCGTCCGGCGTGATGTTCTTGGTCTGGCTGGTCTTGGTGTTGTTGGAACCGGTGAGGTCGGCCGAGCCGCCGATGGTTTCCGGCACCACGCCGTTGATGAC
>NZ_RZSL01000462.1:0-5024 GCF_003997355.1 Mesorhizobium sp. M1E.F.Ca.ET.041.01.1.1
ATGCCGGCATGGGCGAGCAGGGCCATGCCCGAAAAGGCGATGGCGACGACGAAGCTGCCGGCGGCGATCGGCAGGCGCGGGCCGATCTTGTCGGACCACTGGCCGACCGGCCCCGACAGCAGCGCGATCAAAGCCGACAGCGGCAGGAAGATGAAGCCGACTTCGGCCGAGCTCAGTCCCCAGCCCGCGATCAGAACCATCGGCAGGTAGAACAGGTTCGCCGACAGCGCGAAATAGAGGAAGAAGGTCGCGAGATTTGCGCCGGCGAAAGCGCCGATGCGAAACAGGCCGAGATCGATCATCGGCTCGCGCTGCCAGCGCTCGTAAAGGATGAAGACGAAGAGCAGGACCACGCCGGCGACGATCGCCGGCCCGGCCATCATCCCGCCGCCCTCGGCGTTCATCGCCGTCAATCCGTAGGCCAGCGCCCCGAAGGCGAGTGTGGCAAGCCCGGCGCCCCCGAGATCGAGACTGCGCTTTTCGGTCGGCTGGTCGGCCGGGATCTTGACGAGCAGCAGATAGATCGAAACCAGCCCGAGCGGCAGGTTGACGGCAAAGATCGCGCGCCAGACGCCATTGCCGAAGGTCGACAGCACGAAGCCGCCGAGCACCGGACCGAGCGCCGTCGTCAGCGCCGACGCGGCCGCCCAGATGCCGATCGCCCGGCCGCGCTCCTTCTTCGGATAGGCCTTGGCGATAATAGCGAGGCTGCCCGGCACCATGATGGCCGCGCCAATGCCCTGGATGGCGCGGAAGCCGATCAGCACCGCCGGATTGGGCGCCAGCGCGCAGGCGAGCGAAGCGGCAATGAAAAGCGCGATGCCGGTGACGAAGGCGCGCCTGAGGCCGAATCGGTCGCCGGCCGCACCGCCTGCCAGAATCAGCGCCGAAAGCGTCAGCGCGTAGGCGTTGGAGATCCATTGCGCCTCCGCCAGGCTGGCGCCGAGATTGACGCGCAGCGCCGGCATGGCGATCGCCAGGATCGAACCGTCGATGAAACCGAGCGCCGAAGCAAGGATCGCCGCCACCAGCACGAACTTGCGCCGCGTCTGAGGGCAGAACGTACCGTTCGCGCGAGGCGCGGTCGAAAGCGAATCGGCTGTGGTCTCGTGCGAGGACGCCATGAATGTCTGCTTAGCTCTCCGGCGCATTCCTAACAACGAGCCAGAGGATTGCGATTCTTGAAACCAGCTTGCACTGACCGAATGGCCAGGAGGGCGGCAATCAGGATGCAAACGAACCGTCGCGTGCTAGGTTCCGGCCCGTCGTTTCGAACTTGCGCCAGAGCAATTCCAGGAAAAGTGTGGAACGGTTGGGCTCGGCGACTTCGCCGTAGCCTTCCGTCCGGGATTGCGTAAAAACAAATAGTCTAAGGGGGAAGCCATGAAGCGACCGCTCGAACCGTCGGCCGAAGCGCGCGGGCGCATCGTCGGCATAACCGACGGCGTCTTTGCCATCGCGCTGACCTTGATCGTGCTGGAGATCAGGGTGCCGTCGCATGAAACGGTGCATTCGGAAAGCGAGTTGCTTGCCGCGGTTCTTGCACTCGCGCCGCGGTTCCTGACCTATGCGCTGAGCTTCCTGACGCTGACCATCTTCTGGTTCGGCCAGCAGGCGCAGCACAGCCTGATCGCCAAATCGGACCGGCGACTGGCGACGCTCAATCTCAGCTTTCTCGCCTTCATCGCGCTGTTGCCGTTTTCCACCGACCTGCTGGCCGATTTCCTCGAATTCCGCGTCGCGGCGCTCGTCTACTGGCTGAACCTTCTGATGCTCGGCGTCACGCTGTTCGCGAGCTGGTGGTACGCCGACAGGAACGGCATGCTGATGGAGGACATCGATGCACAAACGCGGCGCACCGTCTATCAGCGCATAGTCAAGGCGCAGATCCTGTGGGCGATCGGCGCAGCGCTTTGCCTCATCACTCCGCTGCTGAGCATCGCCTTCATTTTGCTGGTGCAGCTGATCTATGCCGCCGCACTGCGCGGCTCATTGCTGCGTAAAATCATCGGTTGAGATCCCGCCGACATCCGCGATTGATGGTCCGCCGACGAATTCCACTGTGACGCCTGGCGACACCAGCTTGGCGAGTTCGCGCGCGTCCCAGTTGGTCAGGCGAACGCAGCCATGGCTTTCGGTCTTGCCGATCTTGGAGGGATCGGGCGTTCCGTGGATGCCGTAGGTCGGCTTGTCCAGCGCGATCCAGACCGAACCCACCGGACCGTTCGGCCCCGGCGGGATGGTCAGGATCTTGTCGTTCTGGCCCTGCTTGAAATTGATGTTGGGGTTGTAGGTGTAATTCGGGTCGAGCGCGACGCGCGACACGGTATGGATGCCGGTCGGCGACGGCGTGTCGGCCGAGCCGATGGTAGCCGGATAGGCCGCGACCAGCTTGCCGCCCGCGTCATAGGCGAAGACTTCCTTCTTGTCCTTGTCGGCTACGATGCGGGCAACTGCCGTCGACACCAGCTGGCCGAAATTGGCGACCTTGATGATCGTGCCGGGGCGGGTGAAGTCGAGCCCCTTGTTGAGTGACTTCAGATAGCCTTCGTCCATGTGGAAGCGCTCGGCCAGCGCCTCGGTGACGGAGGTATAGCCCATGCGGTCGAGCTTGGCCTTCTGGCTGTAATCCTCCGGGATCGAAGCGACATAGGGCCCGGCCGCGTCCTCGGGCGTGATCGTATAGGAAGCGAAGGCGTCGCCGCCCGACTGGGCGAGCGCCGTCTTGATGCCGACGGCGTCGGTCGATTTCAGATTGCTGCCGGTGATCTGGTTGTAGGCGGCCAAGGCCTTGTCGACGTTGGAACCAAAGCGCCCGTCGATGACACCCGGCGAGGCGCCGGCGCGGTCGAGCAGCACTTGAAGGTCGGCCACGTCCTGGCGCACGCCGAGCGACAACGACGGATCGACGGTGGCCTTGCCGCCCGTGTCCGGCGGCAGCGCGGCCTGGGTGTCCGGATTGGTCTGCAGCACTTCGCCCTGGTCCGGCTGCGCGGGATCGATCGATGCCTCGTTCAGCGGCTGGCGCCCGATGGCGTCCGACTTCGGCGCCTCCGGATAGGTGGTAGCGTAGCCCTCGTCGTTCGGCGCCGGCGGATAGGCATCGACGGAATTGTCGTTATAGGGATCGTTCTCATCGACCGGCGGCGGAATGACCCTGCCCTCTTCTTCCAGTTGCTTGCGGCGGAAGCGGGCCATGTCGTCGGGATTGTCGAGATAGTAGCGGTCGTCGTCCTCGACCGGCGCGCGGCCGAGCTCCTGCATCCGTAGCTGACGGCGAAGCGCCCGGCGATCGAGCCTGCTCTGCGGCGGCTGGATGGCGATGACCTTGCCGGTGTCGGCATCGACAAGCACCCGGTTGCCCCTGGCGTCGTAATAGATGTCGATATTGCCGTCCTGGGCGAGCACGAACGCGCCGTGCAGCGCGGGCCGCGCCGTCTTCTCAACGTCATCTCCGCTCGGCGCCGCGAATGCACTGGAAGACACCAGCCCGGCCGCGAGTGCCGAAAGGGAAAAGATCGTGCGCAGCATGGGGGTCAGGCTCTCCGGTCGGCATGGTCTTGGCGGGCGAACCCTTCGCCTGCAAAACCAGTTACCGAAATTAAGGTTCCAACATGAACCGGGCATGAAGATGGCGGATTTCCAGCGTTTCACCATGATCCCGAACCGAATGTCAGCCCAGCCCCAGTTCGCTGCGTGCCAGTTTCGTCAGCTTCCGCACAACCAGGCGGTGGCTTTCGCGCAGATAGTCCTTCAGCGCCGCATCATCCATGCTCTGGCTTGTCTGACGCTGGATCCATTTCATACCGCGCGAGGCGAGATAGGGCGCGGGCCGGCAGCCCGGCTGCTCCTTCAGCACGTCATAGGCCATGTCGGAGCATTTGAAGGTGACGAAGACTTGGCCCGCCCGGTCGTGTCCGCCGATCGCGAACACCTTGCCGCCGACCTTCCAGACATGGGCGCCGCCCCATTGCACGACATGCGTCGCGGCGGGCAGCGAAGCGCAGAAGCCGTCATAGTCCTCGAGCTTCAATGGAATCGCCCCTTCCGATAACCGAGACCGATACGGTTTTGCGGTACGGCCCCGTCAAAAAGCAAGAGCGCGCCGCACCGATCCGGTGCGACGCGCCCCTGTACCTGCTTTCTGGCTCGAATCAGGCGGCGGCTTCGGTCGCCACCACGGTCGGCTTCGAGCGGAAGTTCAGGCGATCGGAGCCGGCGGTGACCTTGACGGTCGAGCCGTCGAGGATTTCGCCAAGCAAGATCTTTTCCGCCAGCGGATCCTGCAATTCCTTCTGCATCACCCGCTTCAGTGGCCTGGCACCATAGGCCGGATCGTAGCCCTTCGACGCCAGCCACTCGATCGCATCGTGGTCGAGCGACAGCGTGATCTTGCGATCGACAAGCAGGTTCTCCAGCCGCCTGAGCTGGATCTCGACGATGCGGTCCATGTCCTGACGGCGCAACCGGTGGAACAGGATCACCTCGTCGACGCGGTTGAGGAACTCCGGACGGAACGACGCCTTGACGACATTCATCACCTCGTCGCGCACTACGTCGACGTCCTGGTCCTCGCTGAGATCGACCAAATAGGTGGCGCCAAGGTTGGAGGTCATGATGATCAGCGTGTTGCGGAAGTCGACCGTACGGCCCTGGCCATCGGTGAGCCGGCCGTCGTCGAGCACCTGCAACAGCACGTTGAACACGTCCGGATGCGCCTTCTCGATCTCGTCGAACAGCACGACCTGGTAAGGCCGGCGCCGCACCGCTTCGGTGAGCGCGCCGCCCTCCTCATAACCGACATAGCCGGGAGGCGCGCCAATCAGCCGGGCGACCGAATGCTTCTCCATGAACTCCGACATGTCGATACGCACCATGGCGTTCTCGTCGTCGAACAGGAAGGCGGCGAGCGCCTTGGTCAGTTCCGTCTTGCCGACGCCGGTCGGGCCCAGGAACATGAACGAGCCGATCGGCCGGTTCGGATCCTGCAGGCCCGCGCGGGCGCTGCGCACGGCTTTCGACAC
>NZ_RZSL01000463.1:0-5016 GCF_003997355.1 Mesorhizobium sp. M1E.F.Ca.ET.041.01.1.1
CCTCACGTACGACGAACTACCGGCAGCAGTAGTCGACAAGGCGAAGCTTCTCATCCTCGACCATGTCGGCTGCATGATCGCGGGAAGCGCTAGCCAAGGGGCGAGACAAATGACGCCCTATCTCGCGCGTATCGATTCCGGTGGTCCCAGCACCGTTTTCGGCACGTCACTGCGCTTCCATCCTGCTAATGCCGCTCATGCCAATGCCCATAGCGCCAGTATGCTTAGCCTGGATGATTCCTACGTCCTTTTCGGGCATCCCGGCGTCTCCATTATCCCGGCTGCGCTCGCCGTTGCCGAAGAGGTAAACAGCTCCGGCAAGGCGCTGATCGCCGCGATTGTCGGTGGCTATGAAATGTCTTTGCGCCTGGGTGCGGCCATGCGGCCTACCGAAGATCGCGCCCGCCACGTCACCGGTCTCGCGCAGTGGCAGATTTTCGGCGCCTGCACGGCAACAAGCCTGTTGCACCGATTCAGCGCCGGGCAAATCGCCGATGCTTACGGGCTGACGCCGATGCATGCTCCGCTTCCCTTTGGACGCAAATTCCAGTCCCGGCCAATGAACTTTTTGAAGAACAATTACGGATGGGGGAACAAGGGGGCCATCACTGCGGTCGACCTTGTACGCGAAGGTTTCCATGGGAACCGCACCATCTTCGACGGCGAAGACGGCTTCTGGGTCATGGCCGGTTCCGACCGCTTTGAGCCCGAGGACATGCTTGACCAGTGGGGAGAACGCTACTTCACCCTTGAGACCGGCTTCAAGCCTTATGGCGTCTGCCGCTGGATCCACACCGCGATCGACTGCCTACGCGTGCTGCAGACACGCCATCGTTTCGGCCATGCCGACATTAGGGGCATTCATGTCGAAACCGTAAGCAAGTTCGTTAACGACTTTGATGGCCCCTGGCCGCAATCCACCATCGAAGCGGCATTTCACATCCCCTATGCGCTCGCTCTCGAACTGCACGACAAGTCCTCCGCGACGGGGCTCCGCGAAGGCGACCTGGCTGACGAAGGTGTTAAACAAACCGCAGCACGGATCAGTCTTTCAATCCTCGCCGGTGCCGATGAGGTATTTTATGCGCAAAGGCTCCTGCCGGCCCGCGTCAGCATCACCCTCCAGAATGGCAAAACGCTTTCTGCCCAGGCCGAGGTTCCAACCGGCGCCCCCGGCGGGCCCGCTTTTGGACAGGCGGAAGTGGAAGCGAAGTTCCTCACGCTGGCTAGCCCCGTCATCGGCGCGATCAATGCCGCGCGCCTGAAGGAGACCCTCCTCGAATTGGAGGGCCTCTCCGTCCGCGACGCACTGAAGTCTAGCGCCGTGACGTGATCTCCGCGCGGAGCTTCTCACTGAGACGTTCCGGGTTTTTTGAGAGCGAGACCGATGAAGCGGGCGCGTATCATACTAACTCTTCGCAATCCGTGCTGGCGGTATGCAGGAGCCAATCCCGCTGCCAGCCGGACAGCGCTGGAGCCGGGCAAGGGCATCATCGGACCAGCGAGGGGCTCGCCGAGCCAGAAGATGACTATGAGGGAGCGTGCGCATCAGCACGACGGCGCAAACCGAATGACCCGCCTCGCTAAAGCTACCAAATCAGGTAGCACGGGTCACTAAGTGGGATGGCTCCGCCAGAGGTTGAAACAATTCACAAGAAGGTCGAAACAATGCACAAGAAGACCGTCGACACTATCATCATCAACGGTGATATTTTTACCGGTGACAGAAGTCAGCCTCACTATCGACCGGGGGCCGTAGCGATTTCTGATAGCGTAGTGGTAGGGATAGGTCACGAGCAAGAGATTCTGTCGGCGTATGATGCAACGCGCAAGATCGACGCTCAAGGCGCTTTGGTCCACCCGGGCTTCATTGAAACCCATCTGCATTCGACGGGAATGGCTTATCACGGAGCGCCTTTCTCGCCGCTGTCGGGCGCAGCGAGCAAGGTGAACTACTCGAGCATGAAGGGAGCGACTGACCCCGAGATAACCGCCGCCTATACGGCCGCGGCCGCCTGCTCGATGCTACAACGCGGCTTTACCCTGTACTTCGAGTCCGGCACCGTCATCGAAACCGATGCGTTTGCCGAAACGATGACAAAGTGCGGTGTGCGCGGAATGGTGACCGCAGCATGGGGATGGGACGATCTGTCGTCCGCCATGAACGATGGTCATGGGCACAACGAGACGCTGAAGCGGCGTGCGCCGGCGGACGCGAGGCGGGTTATCGACCAGTGCAAGCACGAACTTGCGCGCAACAAGGACGACAATGCGATGGTACGCGGCTATGTGGGTCTGCAAGGAGGGTCGAGCAGCACGGACGAGCTCATCCAGGAAGCGGTAAGAGTGGCCGCCGATTCGAACGCGATCTTCTGGGCGCACCAGGCCTTCGACCCCGACTCCGATGCGGAAGAGCGAAGGAAGTTTGGTGATTGCGGCACAGTGCGTATGCATCGCCTCGGAGCCCTTGGGCCCAGCACCACGCTCGCGCATATGAACATGCTTGACGAACAGGACATCGAGCTCATCCTGGCGATGAAGCCGGGCCTTTCCTGGTGCCCCAACAATGCGATGGCCTATCGGATTACGCCACCGCATAAATGCTGGTTTCCGCATCTCTACCGAAATGGGGCAAGTGTTTCGCTCGGTGTCGACACGATCATGATCCATCCGATTGGGATCGCCGGCCTCATGAGCCTCTATCTGTCGAGACTGGTTGGGGAAAGGCTGAATGACTCCGATCCCTTTTACATGCAGACGATCGATGCTGCGAGGAACGTAGGCCTCGGTGACAAGCTGGGCAGCTTGGCCGTGGGCAAGCGCGCCGATGTGGTCATCCGGGAAGCTCGCGACATCACCCATTATTCCTGGCGCGACGATATGGGTATCCTGTTGTCGCTGTCCTCGTCGATGATCCCGGTTGACACAGTTCTCATCGATGGCAAGGTCGTAATGGAAAAGGGCCGCCTCACGACAATGGATCAGGATGAAATCCTTGCAGAAGCCGCGCGCCAGCGCGATCTTATGGCCGACAGGATCTCCACCTGAGTATGCGATAGCGAAAGCTGGCCTGAAGGTGCTGGTGCTCGAGCGTTACCATGTCGTTGGCGGCGGAGCTCTGTCGAGGAAATCGTTCCAGGCTTCACCTTTTCCGTTTTTTCCTACGTTGCAGCCCAGCTACATCCGAAGCTATCTAGTCTTAGTCTAGGCTTCGTGGACAAAGCGTGACGCTAGACTCGGTCGCTGAATGAATATGGCAAGTGGAACAGCGTCTTCCGCCCATACCGGCGATGGGTCGCGACAGGGGTGTTCGATGGGCTGCTCGAACACTCCGCCGAGATGGTGGAACGCGATGCCACCGCCGACATGATCGATAGTACCGTTGTCCGGGCACATTGTGCAGTCGGCATAAAAAGGGAACTCAGGAAACTGAGGCGCTTGGCCGATCGCGCGGCGGCTTCACCACCAAACTCGGGACTGTCAGGAATTCTGTACGTGAGGCCATGATGATGAAAAGGAGAGAATCATCACATGGCTATCGAGAAGGAACTTCTGGACCAGTTGCTTGCCGGTCGTAATCCGAATGAGGTTTTTTGCCAAGCTCGACGACCTGAAGAAGGCGCTTTCGGAACAATTCTGAACGCCGAGCCTCACGAGCACCTCGATGAGGAGCGCGCCGAGGGCGGTGCCAATCGCCGAAACGGCCATTCGAAGAAGGCAGTTTTGACCGGCAGCTCGAAGATGACACTGTCGATCCCGCGCGACCGGGCGGGAACCTTCGACCCGAAGCTGATCGCCAGGTACCAGCGCCGCTTTCCCGACTTCGACGCCAAGATCGTGTCGATGTATGCGCGCGTCATGAGCGTGCGCGAGTTTCCCGGCCATCTGGAGGAGCTTTACGGCATCGACGTGTCGTCGGAGCTGATCTCGGCCGTGACCGATGCCCGTCCTGGAGGAAGGGCCGAATGGCAGAACCGGCCGCTCGACGCGGTCTATCCGCTCGTCTTCTTCGAGGCCATCCGGGTCAAGATCAGGGACGAGGGCTTCATGCGCAACAAGGCCATTTACATCGCGCTCTGCATCCTGCCCGACGGCGCCAAGGAGATCCTCGGCATCTGGAGAGCAGACCCAGGGCGCCAAGTTCTGGCTGCGCGTCATGAACGAACTGGAGAACCGTGGCGCCGGCGACATCCTGATTGGCCGTTGTCGACGGGCTGAAGGGCTTCCCCGAGGCAGTTAACGCCATCTTCCCGCAGACCATGGTCCAGACCTGTATCGTGCACCTAATCCGTCATTCGCTCGAGTTCGTCTCATGGAAGGATCGCAAGGCCGTCGTGCCGGCGCTCAGGGCAATCTACCGGGCCACGGACGCCGAAGCCGGAATGAAGGCCCTGGAGGCCGGCGATTGGGGCCAGCGATGTCCGGCGATCACCCCAGAGCTGGCGGCGCAACTGGCAACATGTCGTGCCGTTCTTCGCCTATCCCGAGAGCGTGCGCCGCATCATCTACACGACGGATGACATCGACAAGCGTGATTTCGGCTTATTCGACTCCTGTGCGTTTATTCGTTCTGCTCAGGTGAGCTGTTTCTTCGCCCCGGCCTACAGGATTTCCCGTGCGAGCGTGTCGAGACGCAGTCAAGGCTGGCTGGTGCGATGGCGCCACGACCGATATAGGAATACCCCTGATACTGACGCTGATGTGCCCTTACCGGCGGAGGTCGAGGTCGTCGAACCGACCCACCCCCTTTATCGGCGACGCTTTCGGATTGTCTCTGTCATACGATCCCTTTGCGGTTATGCGGAGCTCCGCATAAAAAGCGACAGCGCAATCGAAGGATCCGCAGATCGCCATGGTCGTGGGCGTCAAGGCGCTTGGCTTACGGAGCCCTGACGAAGGCTAATTAGACGGCTGCCTTCAGGTTTGTACAAGCTTCAATCCGCTGCGAAAACGCGCTGCGTTGGCGACGTAATGGTCGGACGCGCGGCGGATCGCTGCTACCGAGTCATCCGATAG
>NZ_RZSL01000464.1:0-5015 GCF_003997355.1 Mesorhizobium sp. M1E.F.Ca.ET.041.01.1.1
GGTCAGGACATGACGACGAGCGTCAGTCCCGACATGACGACGAGCGTCGGTCCCGACACGTTCAGGTGGGGCGTGGCGCCCCTTTGGCAGTTTGAAAAACATCGCAAGATTCCTTCGAAAGCCGAAAACTGGGTTCGGCGGGAATCGGTGCGATAGGGCTTAAAGTGTCAGAAGAATCGTCGTACCGAAACCGCCGTTGGGCGTACTGGAGCCCCGGAGAGGAGCTGCCCGGAAAGGAACTGGTTGTGCATGGTCATCATGTGGTCCCCCTCCTTCGGTTCGGGTTGACGATGAGCGGCATATACTCGACTTCGCAGAAAATGGCCACCCGCCAGTCCAGAAATCGCCGAAAGCTGGAGACGCCTGTGGCCGATCTGCCACTTATTAGAAGGATGCGGAAATGAACGGCCGTCTCCGCATCGCGCTCTACCAGCCTGATATCGCCGGCAACACCGGGACAATCCTGCGCTTCGCCGCCTGCCTCGATCTCGGTGTCGACATCATCGAGCCGGCCGGCTTTCCGCTCTCCGACCGGGCCCTGAAACGGGCCGGCATGGATTACCTCGAAATGGCGGCGCTTTCCCGCCATGCCGACTGGCGCGCCTTCGAGGAGTGGCGCCGAACGAGCGCGCGCCGTTTGGTGTTGGTCACCACCAAGGGGACGACCGCGTACACCGACTTCGCTTTCGCCAATGGTGACATCCTTCTGTTCGGCCGCGAATCCGCCGGCGTGCCGGAAGAGGTTCACCAGGCGGCGGATGCGCGATTGACCATCCCGATGCGGCCGGGCGCGCGCAGCATCAACGTCGCCTTGTCCGTCGCGATGGTCGCGGGCGAAGCGCTCCGCCAGCTCGGATAGGATCCCTACCCTCTCCCTTGTGGGGAGGGTGGCAAGCGAAGCTTGCCGGGTGGGGGTCGAAGGCCACAAAGTACCCCCACCCCGTTCCGCGGCGTCGCTGCGCGATGCCGCTCCACGACCCTCCCCGCAAGGGGGAGGGTAATCAGCGATTCTCACCCAGGCGCACATCGCCTTCTCCTGCATTTGCCTCGTCAGGATTTCCTCGCTACAAGCTCAACCTAACTTGAGGTCAAGCGGAAACTGCGAAATGGTTGCGGTGAAGGAATTGACGGTCGGTCAGGTGGCGATGCGCAGCGGCGTTGCGGTATCGGCGCTCCATTTCTACGAGGCGCGCGGTCTGATCCGCAGCCATCGCACGGCGGGCAACCAGCGCCGCTATGGCCGCGATGTGCTGCGGCGGGTGGCGATCATCCGCGTCGCCCAGGAGGTCGGCATCTCGCTGGCTGAGATCGCAGCGGCATTCCACTCGCTGCCCGAGGGACGCACGTCGACGCGCGAAGACTGGAATCTGCTTTCAACGGCTTGGCGCGATGGGCTCGATCACAAGATCAGCCAGTTGAAGAAGCTGCGCGACGGGCTGAGCGACTGCATCGGCTGCGGCTGCATGTCGATCGACAAGTGTCCGCTCCGGAACAAGGACGATAGGCTGGCCAGGGAAGGAACGGGAGCGAGGCGTTTGCTGGCGCCTTGACCGGTCTAGTCGGCCGCCGGCAGCCGCCGCATGGTGAATTCGATGACGTCGCCCGGCCGTTCGAACCAGCTTTCGATCTCGGTCCAGTAGGCCTGCTTGGGGAAGCGCTCGAACCATTCCTTCGCCTTGAGGCGCGCGGCCGGGCGCGGCAGCACGAAGGTCTCGCGCAGGAATCCGTCGCGCGGCTGCTTCTCGCGTTCGGCCCGCGAGCGTTCCAGCCTCTTTTTCAAACCATCCAGCGGCGGTCTTGCCGGGGTGCGCACGAAGGAACTCCTTTGCGCCTTGGTCAGACAGGACTTGACCCTTGCCTTTAAGAGATTAGGGATCGCGCCCTGAAAAGACGAGTCATTTGTCGGGCAAGCAAGCCCGTAACTGGAGACGGAATTGGAAAGACCTGACCTTCCCGTGGGGCTGCCGGCCGACATCGAGCAGAAGAAGATGAAGGCCCGTCTCTGGTTCGAGGCGCTGCGCGAGCGCATCTGCACCACGTTCGAGCAGATCGAGCGGGAGCTTCAGGGACCTCTATCCTCATGGTCGCCCGGCCACTTCGAGAAGACCCCCTGGGAGCGCGACGAGGGCAAAGGCGGCGGCGGCACCATGTCGATGATGCGCGGCCGGGTCTTCGAAAAAGTCGGTGTGCACACGTCGACGGTCCACGGCGAATTCTCGCCTGAATTCAGAAAGCAGATCCCCGGCGCCGAGGAGGATCCACGCTTCTGGGCAAGCGGCATTTCGTTGATCGCCCATCCCTGGAATCCCAACGTTCCGGCCGTGCATATGAACACCCGCATGGTCGTGACCACGCGCCACTGGTTCGGCGGCGGCGCCGACCTGACGCCGGTGCTTGACCGGCGCCGCACCCAGGAGGATCCTGACACGCTGGCCTTCCACCGCGCCATGCAGTTCGCCTGCGAGAAGAACGCAGCCGTGGCCGACTACCCGAAATTCAAGGCCTGGTGCGACGAGTATTTCTTCCTGCCGCACCGCAACGAGCCGCGCGGTATCGGTGGCATCTTTTTCGATTGGCTGCATTCGGGCGAGGACAAGGGCGGCTGGGACGCCGACTTCAGTTTCGTCCAGGACGTCGGCCGTTCTTTCCTCGTCGTCTATTCCCATCTGGTCCGGGGCAATTTCAACCAGAACTGGACCGACGGCGACCGCGACGAACAGCTCATCCGGCGCGGCCGCTACGTCGAATTCAATTTGCTTCACGATCGCGGCACCATCTTTGGCCTGAAGACCGGCGGCAATGTCGCCTCGATCCTTTCCAGCATGCCGCCCGAGGTAAAGTGGCCGTAAAAATCCGGTGAACGCAAGGTTGGCCGCATTGATGTCCCATTCGCCGAATCTTGGCGGCCAATGTGGCAGGCGCGATTTCTTTTTCGTCTAATATCCTTTTGAAAAAATTGAGTTATTTAAGGTTGCCGGGTCGGGAAGCGCCGGCCGTTCATCTCCCCATGGGCCGCGACCCGACGCGACCGGACGGCCCTGATCGAGAGGGGTGCCTTCCTGGAGCGAGATTTCATCTCGCTCTCACGGTGCCCGCATTCCAGGAGAGCATGCCATGCGCAAGCTTATTGTGACGGCAGCAGCCGCTGCCTTTCTCGCCTCCGGTGGCGCCGCGTTCGCCGCGGTCAAACACACCACGGGCACGGTCAAGAGCTTTGATGGAACGGCCATGAGCCTTGTTCTGGACAACGGATCGACCTTCACCCTGTCCAAGGCCTTCAAGGATCCGGGCATCAAGTCGGGCGAGAAAGTTCGCGTTTCCTGGGACATGAGCGGCAAGAACAAGATTGCCGAGGCGGTCAAGATCATGAAGTGACGGCCCGCCCGATGCACATCGCCCAAAAGTGCTCAGAGGTTTTGGGGAGACGGTATGCAATCTAAAGCGGGCATCAGGCAGCAAGGAAGGCGGGGCAAGGTTGCTCCGCCTTTTGTTTCCAATGAAGATCGTGACGAGCCAACAGCCTCCCGGCTTCGATGCAACCGAAACCGGAAGTGTGTGTTATGGTAGTCCAACTGAGCAATTCCAGGAACGTGCTCAGCGGTTTCCCATACGGAATTGCTTAGAAAACAAGCACATGGAACGGAAGTCCAAACCGAGCCGCGCCAAAGAGGAAAGGAACGACCATGAAGGAATTCCAATGCGGAACACTCGTCCCGGGCTGTGACTGGCACACGCGCGCAGAAGAAGAAGCGGAGGTCATGCGCCGCGCGGTCGAGCATCTGCGTGAAACGCATGGCGAAACCATCATCCGCGAGACGATGATCGAGGCGATCCGCTCGCGCATCCAGAAGGTCCGCGACGCGGCCTGAGGCGTTGGCCGGCTGCAATCGCCGATTCTGCGCGACACCACCGACAAGGACAGCGAGCGGGATGCAGCATCCGGGCGCATCCCGCTTTGCGCGCGGCGATCTGCCCCGATCGCCGACAACCGGCTTCAATCCCAAAGATTTCAAGCAAAAACTTATATTCGTGCCGGCTGGGATAACCCCGCGGTAACGGTCTCCATGCGAACGTCAGGTGCATGATCCGGCCACGGCGGCTGCCCGAGGAGCCGTTTGCCACAAGGCGCGTCCGGATCCGACGGGACGAGGTGCTGCGCGCATGCGCGAAAAGTCCGACAATCGAAGTGGTTTCGGTGCAGCGGCACTCCTGCTGTGCGCATTCCTCGGTGTCTCGCCGGCGATGGCGCAGGAAATGACCACGTCGCTCGTCGATATCCACCAGGGGTCTTGGCTCAGCGACCGCGCGAGGGGCCTCGGCAATGGCGGCTACGAGTTGCAGGACGGAAGCTGGGTCTCGTTCAATCGGTGGTACCACAGCAATTGGGTCGACATGCATGTCGATTTTCTCACGCAGCTCACCGAAAACAGCGGCGTCCTGTGGGGATTTGGGACCGGGGAACAAGCCGAGAAATACCGCATTGCGCCGAGCTTCAAGCTCGGTTTTCTCACCCAGACTCATCCGAGCCTGAACAGCACCCTATCCCTTTCGGTTACCTCGACCTTCGGCGGCAACCTGACCGAAAAGCCCTGCGTGGCCGACTACGGGGATCTGGGCACCTATAGCGTCAACTGCCGGCTCGCGGCCGGCGAGACGGCGCCTGAGGAAACGCTGAAATATCTGGTTAACGCTACACCCGAAAGGCTGCGCCTGTGGCTCAACTACCGTGTTACTTTCTGATCGCCGGGAGGTCGCGCATGAGAAGTCTTCTTGCTCCCGAAGTCTACGATCGTCCGTCCTCGTTCCTGTTTGACTGGGAGTAAGAGCATGTCTGGTAATTTCTGGAAGTTCGGCATTGCCGCGGCGCTCGTCCTTTTGCCGGCGTCCATCGCCTCGGCGCAGGAAGCCCTCGACGCGGACGAGGCGGCCGCGTTGTGCCACGGCGGTGGATCCATATGCGTGAGCGCGAGGATCCCGGTCGCAAAGGCAACGACCCAGGCAGTACAGAGCTGGAT
>NZ_RZSL01000465.1:0-5005 GCF_003997355.1 Mesorhizobium sp. M1E.F.Ca.ET.041.01.1.1
GGCGGCCTTGACCGGCTCGAGCCCGTCGGCCAGCGCACGGCCCCAGCCGACGTCGCCGACCGGCGAGGGGACCACAAGCACGATGCCCAGCGGTTCGTCGGCGGCAAGCGCGCGGCTGCCCACCGCGGCGACGAGCCCGGTAGCGGCAGCGCCCTTCATCAATGTTCTGCGGGTAAGATTTGTCAGCATGTCGGTTCCCCTTGCTTTTGGTTTTGGCTTCTAGAATTCCACGGTCGCGAGCGCCGCCTCGGCTTGCGCGAACAGCCTGGCCTCGTCGAGCCCCGGGAATTCTCCCTTGGCCCAGACGATGCGGCCGTTGATCATCGTCATGTCGGTCGGCGTGCCGATGCCCACCTTGGCCAGCAGGCTCAGCGGATCATGCCGCGTGCCGACATAGTCCATGCGCCGCGTGTCGATGGCGAACAGGTCGGCGGCCATGCCGGGCGCCAGCCTGCCGATGTCGCCGCGCCCGAGCAGCGCCGCGCCCCCGGTCGTCGCATAGCCGAGAAAATCGGCCGGCGGCGGCACCGGATGGTCGCGCGTCGACGCCGCCAGACATTGCAGCATGTAGGCGGAATGGATGCAGTGCATCAGGTTGGAATTGTCGTTCGAGGCGGCGCCGTCGCAGCCCAGTCCGACACTGAGCCCGAGGGCCGACATCGCCGGTATGTCGGTGATCTCGGCGCCGACGAGATAGACCGGCTCAGGGCAATGCGAGACGCCGGTGCCGCTCGCCGCCATCTTGCGCAACTCGTCGTGGGTCAGCTCCCAGCAATGGGCATAGAAGGCATCCGACCCGCAGAAGCCTATCTCCGCGCAATAGTCCACGGTGCGCAGGCCATGGCGGGCCTGCATGACCGGGCTTTCGCCCTCGCCGACATGGGTATGCATGCGCACCTTGCGGTCGCGCGCCAGCGCCACCGATTCCACGAATGTCTCGCGATAGCAGTTGACCGGCTGGCAGGGCGCGACGACGACCTGGCGCATGCCGAAGCGACCGGCATCATGGTAGGCGTCGATCAGCCGGGCGCAGTCGGCGATGAACTCGTCCGTCGTTTCCAGCATGGCGTCGGGGATGGTCGAGCCTTCCGATTTCGGCAGCGTGTTGCCGCCACGTCCGGCATGGAAGCGCATGCCGAGCAGTTCGGCCGCCTCGAACTGCCGGTCGATCAGCCTTTTGCCGGCATGCCGCGGAAAGCAGTACTGATGGTCGAACGCCGTCGTGCAGCCGTGCTTTATCAACTCTGCCATGGCCGTGACCGATGCGTGATAGAAGCACTCCTCGGTCAGCCGCGAGAAGATGGGATAGATGCGGTCGAGCCATTCGATGACCGACAGCTTCGTCCAGTCCAGATCGGCGCGGTTGCGCACGAAGCACTGAAAGAAGTGGTGATGGGTGTTGACGAGGCCGGGATAGACGAACCAGCCGGCAGCATCCTGCGCGACGGTCCCGACAGGCATCTCCCCGTTGTCGAGGCCTTCGCCGATGGCCCGTATCGCCGGGCCGTCAGTCAACACATCGACATTGCGACGGACGCGCGGACCGTTGCCATCGTCCACGATGACCGCAGCGCAGTTCTTCAACAGATAGCCCGCCACGTCAGGTCTCGCCTGGGACGGGCTCGGGTCTGAGCTCGTGCAGCCGGTGGATGCCGGGCATCTCGATGAAGCCGTCGAGACCGCGGATCGCCCGCGACCACAGCCGGATCACGGGATAGGGATCGAGCGAGACGCCGCCGTCCGGCGCCAGCGCCACATAGGGAAAGCAGGCGATGTCGGCGACACTCGGCCGGTCCGACGCGAGGAAGCGCTGGCCGCGGATATGCTGTTCGACGAGGCCGGCTTCCAGCTCCCGCAGGGCCGTTGTCCCCTGTCCCTGAAGGACATCGATATTGCCCGGACGCAGCAGCATCTCATGCAGGCGCGCCGCCCCCAGGCTGGCGGTCAGCCGATGCGAGAAGGAAAGCCATTGCTGGACGCGCGCCGCCTCTGCGGCCGTATCGTTGCCCAGCCATTGCGGTGCCGCCTTCGCGGCGAGGTAGACCAGCATGGCCGAGGATTCGGTCAGCACGAGGTCGCCATCCTCCAGGATCGGGATCGAACCCGCCGGGTTAAGCGCCATAAGTTCGGGACCGCGATGCTCGGCACCGGGATGGAAGTCGACGGGCCGGATGTCGAGCTTCACCCCGGCCAGCGCAGCCATCAGGCGCGCCTTGTAGCAGCTCGGCGACAGCACGTAGTCGTAGAGCTTCATTGCGCCACCAGTTGCGCGCCGTAGGTGTAGCCATGGCGTTTCAGCCAGCGCCGGTAGGCAACCGACGTCAGGTCGGCTCGCGTGGGAATCTCCATGCCGGGATCGAGCGGCAGCAGCCCCGGAATCTGGTTTTCAAGGATCGACCGGTCCTGGACGAAGATCGTCTGCTGGAAATGGATCAGGTCTGTCATCGGCGTCTCGTCGTCGAACAGCGCCATCCATGGCCACACGTCGCACAGGTCTTCGGCAAGAGGCTGCACGAAAAGCGTGATGACGTCCCATTCGCCCGGGCGCGGCGGACAGGTCTTGTAGAGGATCGAGCAGGTCGGCGCGGGCACGCGATACATGTATTCCGTGGTTATGCCGCCTTGCGCCGACTTGGCGGCCTGCGGCTGGTAGAACTTAACCTGGGTCGCCCAAACCTCGTCCTCGTCCTCGCGGATCTCGACCTTGTAGCTCTGGACCTCCGTATGCGGTTCGGCCCCCAATATGTCGGTATGGACGAACGGAAAATGCGCAATGTCCAGGAAGTTCTCGACCGCGCGCAACGGCGAGCAACGCACGCGCACCACCCCGACATCGACAAGCCGGCGGCCGGGCTGATCGGCCTCGGGGATCGCAAACAGCGCCTTATGCGGATCACCGGGCGACGCCCAGACATGGCCATAGCGCACGCAGACCGGCAGGGCGCGTCCGTTGCCCCCTGTGACCATGGCGTTGCCGTCGTCGCCGAGCCGCACTTCGATCGGTTCGCCCATGAGGGCCGTCTTGCGCCCCTGCGCATCGAGCTGGCTGGCGAGGCCGACCGGATACCATTCGTCGATCATCGCATTGCGGGTCATTGGACGGCCCTGCCGCGCCGAATGCCCTCGGCCGCCCGCCGCAGCGTTTCGGCGGCCCGCGACGCGGCGATCCGCTCGGTCGGATTGGCGTCCTCGCCCACCAGAACATGCATGAGCGTCCGCGCTTCCCCTTCGGGGGCAAGCAGCAGCCGCAGCGTCCGGCCATCGTGGGTATGGTCGAGCAGGCCGTCGTTGGCCTTCGCGCCCGCGGCCGCCTCCAGCGCCGCGATGTCCGCCTCCACCATCATGGAGCGCAGCGGGGTAAGGCCGTCGAGCCGCGGCGGCGGGGCAGCGGCTTCGCCGACGGAAATCCATATGAGCCCACCGCTGTCCTCGACGGCCTGGGTCGCTACGCGAATTGTCTCCGGCGGCGCCAGCCCCGGATGGGCCGGAATGCGCAGGCAGTTTCCCGCCTGGGCATAGCTCCAGCCGTGATAGATGCAGGACAGGGCCTCGCCGCGCACGAAGCCATGGGAAAGCCGCATGCCGCGATGAGGGCATCTATCGGCGAAGGCCGCCGCACGGCCGGAGCGGCTTCGCCAAAGGGCAATCGGTCCGACTGGGGATTGCGCTGGCATCACGGTTCCCGCCGGCAAGTCCGCGGAGAGGGCAACAGGCATCCATGAGCCGGTCGGATAAGGCGGCATGCATCAACTTTCAAACAACACCAGCATCTTCCCGAGCGCAGCTTCGCGGTCAAGGATATGCTAATAGGCCCGGGTTACGTTTGCACAACATTTCCTCACTGGCAATAATGCCCAAAAAAGGGGCATTCACGTCTCCCCGGCAAGGCCAGCGAGCTTCAAACCCTAGCCCGATTCGCTCTCGATCGGCGCCCGGCGGATGGCCTCGACCCAGACATCGATTGGTCCAAGAGAGCACCCCATCTCCATCATGTCGATGAGCTCGGCCGGACCGGTAATGTCGAGTTCGATGCGGTCGGGACCGGCAACGCATAATGCCTGCGCGAGCCCGAGCTTGGCGGCATGACGCTCGATCCACGGAAGGAAGGATGCCGCCTCGACATCGCCGAGGATCGTCATGTGCTCCCGCCAGGAGTATCGATTTTGCTCGCTCATAGAAACCCTCGGCAATGAAACAGAATATATCTATCTATCTGCATTGTGCTCAATCGCTGAAGCACCTGACCAAGCGCCGTGAACAGCATCCTGGTCCTTTTAGAGGACACTCCCTCTTCCGGATGCGCTCGCAACTATGCCTTCCGTCTCGCGCGCGAAACAGGAGCCGAGGTCGCGGGATTGGCGGGCATTGATCTTAGCTACATCGACGCTCGGATGATGAAGGTTCGCGAATTGTTCAACCGGGACCTTGGGATTGATCTGCCCTTGGTGGCGGCGAAGGAACGCCCTCGGACCCCGTTGTGTTGGAACAGGTGAACAAGTCGCTACAGTCGAACAAGCGATACGCTTGTCACGCTGCTCACGTCATCCCTTTTCCCAGCGACCTTTGTTCCGGAGGATAAACTCATCGGCCGTTGTTGGCTGATGACCGGTCATCCTAAGCACGCCATCGGTCACGCGGTCCTCACTTCCCTGCTCGATGTTTGCGTCCATCGCGGCGAGCACTTTCGCATAGGCTTCGTCCAGCCCGCCTCGCCGATAACGCTCGGTGAGCAACTCGACGCTCAGACTTACATGCTCGATCTTGCGCCCGAGTGCCTTGGTGAGCTTGGCCGCTATGTCGGCATAGGACAATGCCTCCGGCCCGGTCAGAATGAAGTCCGTATTCCATGATTTTTTTGCAAGGAGCGCTTCAACTGCCGCGTCGGCGATATCGCCCACGTCAATGAAGCCGACCTTCCCGGCACCGGTCGCAGAATATATCGCACTCTCGTCCCTGATTGTTGCGAGATGCTGTTGTTCCGAGAAGTTCTGCATGAACCAGGTGG
>NZ_RZSL01000466.1:0-4999 GCF_003997355.1 Mesorhizobium sp. M1E.F.Ca.ET.041.01.1.1
GCGTTCAGGGGGCATCCAAGCGTCGTCTTCTTCGGCTTCACCCATTGCCCGGAAGTCTGCCCGACGACGCTCTTCGAACTGGCCGGCTGGCTGAAGACGATGGGCGACAGCGGCAAGAACCTGAACGCCTATTTCGTCACCGTGGACCCGGAGCGCGACACGCCGGAGATCATCAATTCCTATGTCAGCAACTTCTCCGATCGCATCACCGGCATCACCGGCGATCCGGACAAGGTGCATGCCATGGCCAAGTCCTTCGGCATCTACTGGAAGAAGGTCGACACCGGCGACGGCGATTACACGATGGACCACACGGCCTCCGTGCTGCTCCTCAACGCCAAGGGCGAGTTCGCCGGCACGATCGCCTATGGCGAAAACGCCGACACGGCTATCGCCAAGCTGAAACGCCTGGCGGCGGAAGGCTGACGCATCCGATGGCGCAGACCAGGCTTCATTTCATCGCCAACAAGATCGAGGCCGACCGCATCTTCGCTGCGCTCGACGCCGCCTTCGAGGATGACGGCCTGCCGCTTGCCGTGCTGGAAGTCGACGAGGCCGCCGACATCCACGAAGTGTCGCTCTACGCCGATGGCGATGTCGATGCCGTCGAAGCGCGGATCAACGATATTCTCGTGAGCCTCGCTTTGCCAAAGCCGGTCGAACGCGAGGCGTTGCCCGACGTCGACTGGGTGGCGCGCTCACTGGAAGGGCTGAAGCCGGTCCGCGCCGGGCGTTTCTTCGTCCATGGCGCTCACGACCGCGGCAAGCGCCACAGCAGCGATCTCGCCATCGAGATCGAAGCCGGCCTTGCCTTCGGCACCGGCCATCACGGCACCACAGCCGGCTGCCTCGAAATGCTGGACCAGGTCGTGCGGCGCGAACATCCCCGCAACGCGCTCGATCTCGGCACCGGCAGTGCCGTGCTGGCGATAGCGCTGGCGAAGCTTGCGCATATCCCCGTGCTGGCAACCGACATCGATCCGGTCGCCGTTCGCGTCGCTGCCGCCAATGCGCGCCTCAATCATGTCAAGGCACTGGTCGAGACGGTGACGGCGCCCGGCTTCCATCATCCGATCTTCGCCAGGCGCGCGCCCTTCGACCTGATCGTCGCCAACATCCTGGCGCGGCCGCTGATGCGGCTGGCGCCGGAGATGGCCAAGCACATCAGGCTGGGCGGCTCGCTGGTGCTCTCCGGCATCCTCGACCGCCAGCGCGATGCGGTGATCTCGGCCTATGTCGGCCAAAGCTTCCACCACGTCCGCACCTTGCATCGCGAGGGCTGGGTGACGATCCACCTCAAGCGCTGAGGCGTTTACTCATACATAGAGCGAGTTTGCCGCCCTCTTCAGCTCTTCGCGATTGTAGCCATTGGCGTTCAGCGTTTCATCATCGAGACAAAGCAGCGCGCCATTGACGTAACGGCTTGCTTCGCGCTGGCGGGCTTCGACCAGCGCGTTCATGGCGTTTCTGAAAAATCCGCGTCTGGCTGGAAGCGTGGACATGACAGTCTCCTTTTGCAGGACAACAGGATTCATTCCTCCACGTCCAAGAAATTAGGCTCCACCGACCTGTTTGGAAATCACCGATTCTGCATGGCGTCCATGCGTAAAGACACAGCGCACTTGGCTTGCATATCATCCCTTCTGCGTATCTGGATCAAATCGCGTCCGGTGACAGATCCGTTTCAATCGGCGCATGAAATGCACTAGGGTCGCGACAAGCATCCGAGGAGATCCCACAAATGTTCCAGACCTTTGATTCCGCCGGCGATCCGACCGTAGGCAAGCCGCGCGTGGCGATGCTGCGTCAATGGCTGGTGGAGAACGGTCTGGACGGCTTCATGGTGCCCCGCGCCGACGAGCATCAGGGGGAGTATGTCGCCGACCGTTCGGCGCGGCTGAAATGGCTGACCGGGTTTTCCGGCTCGGCCGGCGTCGCCATCATCCTGCGCGACCGCGCGTTCATCTTCGTCGACGGCCGCTACACGCTGCAGGTGCGGGGCGAGGTCGACCTCTCGATCTTCACCGTCGAGAGCCTGATCGACAATCCGCCGGCGAACTGGATCAAGGACAGTCTCGGCAAGGGCGCCAGGCTCGGCTTCGACCCCTGGCTGCACACGATCGGCGAGGTCAAGGCGCTGAGGGCCTCGGCCGAGCAGTCCGGCGCGACGCTGGTGCCGCTCGACAAGAATCCCATAGACATCATCTGGAAGGATCAGCCCGAGCCGCCGCGCGCACCAGTGGAACTCCACCCCATCGCCTTTGCCGGCGAGCTCGCCAAGGACAAGCTGGCGCGGCTGGCGGGCGCGATCAAGAAGGACGGCGCGACGCATGCCGTGCTGACCGACCCCTCTTCCATCGCCTGGGCATTCAACATCCGTGGCGGCGATGTCGCGCACACGCCGCTGGCGCTGGGCTTCGCCATCCTTGCCGCCGACGGCAAGCACCAGCTCTTCATGGACCCGCACAAATTTTCGCGCCAGGTCGCGGCCTATCTCACCCAGCTTGCCGACCTGCACGATCCGGGCGAGTTCGAAGCAGCCGTCGCTGGGCTTGCCGACGATGGCGCAAAGATCGCGCTCGATACGGTACTGGCGGCGGAAAAGCTGAAGATGCTGGTCGAGGGCAATGGCGGCAAGGTGATATCGGCCGCCGATCCGGCCCGCATCCCGCGCGCCACCAAGAACCAGGCCGAGATCGCCGGCAGCCGCGCCGCGCATCGTCGCGACGGTGCCGCGGTCGCCAAGCTGCTCTGCTGGCTCGACCGGCAGAAGCCGGACACGCTCGACGAGATCGATGTCGTCACCAAGCTCGAGGAGGTTCGCCGCCAGACCGGCGAGGAGACGCAGATGCCGCTGCGCGACGTCTCCTTCGACACGATTTCCGGCGCCGGCCCGAACGGCGCGATCATGCACTATCGCGTTTCACGCGCCACCAGCCGCAAGCTTCAGAGCGGCGAGCTGTTCCTGCTCGATTCCGGCGGACAGTACCAGGACGGTACCACCGACATCACCCGCACCGTGCCGATCGGCCAGCCGACCGAGGAGATGCGCGAGCGCTTCACGCTGGTGCTGAAAGGCATGATCGGCATCTCGATGTTGCGTTTTCCGGCCGGCACGCGCGGCTCGGAGATCGATGCGGTCGCCCGCATGGCGCTGTGGAAGCACGGCTGCGACTTCGCCCATGGCACCGGCCATGGTGTGGGCTCCTATCTCGCCGTGCACGAAGGCCCGCAGCGCATCGCCCGCACCGGCACCGAAAAACTGCTCGCCGGCATGATGCTCTCCAACGAGCCGGGCTACTACAAGGAAGGCGCCTACGGCATCCGCATCGAGAACTTGATCCTGGTCACGCCGGCCGAGCCGATCGAGGGCGGCGACATCGCCATGTACGGCTTTGAGACGCTGACGCTGGCGCCTATCGACAAGCGCCTCGTCCGCACCGATCTTCTGACGCGCGACGAGCTGCACTGGCTCGACCAGTATCATGCATGGGTGCTGGCCGAGATCGGTCCGATGGTCGACGGTGAGACGCTGGCCTGGCTGGAGAAAGCCACCGCGCCGCTGCCGCACGACGCGAAGATCTGATCCTTCGATAGGTCGGCGCCGCCCCTCATTGCCCTGCCGGGCATTTCTCCCCGTATAGAGACGGGGAGAAAGACGCTCTCGCTGATGGTTTCGCAAACTGCCAACGTCGCAGAATGAACGCTGGCGTTGCGGCCATCCACCTTCTCCCCGTCACTATACGGGGAGAAGGTGCCGGCAGGCGGATGAGGGGCGGTGCCAGCGATTCAGGATAAAGGCTATCCGACGAACTGCCGTGCAATGATCAGCACCGCCGCTCCGGCCAGAAACATCGCCATCAGGCCACCGCGCAGCGACACCAGCGCGGTGACGATCAGCGCCGCCCATTCGGCGGGGCCGGCATGCAGGAGTTCCGGCGCCCCCAGCGTCGTCAGCACGGCGGCCGGCACGGCGTTCAAGCCCGCCTCGACGCGCGGATGGATGTTTTCGAAGCGCGAGATGACGAGGTGGCCCCCAACGCGCGTGAGATAGGTGGCGACGGCGCCGGCAAGGATGATCCAGAAGGTCGTGCTCATGGCCGCTTCCCCACGCCGCTGTGATGCGGCGGCAGGATCACCGCCAGAAGCACGCCCGCAATGGCGCCGATGGAAACATGCCAGGGCGAGCCGACGGTTCTGTAGGCGACGATCGAGGCGGCCGCGCTCGCGGCGACCACCGGCAGCCATAACGGCCGCTTGCGGAAGCCCATGACGAGGCCGAGGAAATAGATCGGCAGCAGGAAATCGATGCCCAGCGCATGGGTATCCGGGATCATCTTGCCGAACACCGCACCCAGGCCGCTTTCGATCACCCAGAAAACATAAACCGGCAGGCCGAGCCCCATATACCAGACGAAACCGACCGGCCGACCGGACTCTGCCCTCGCCTCGGCGATGGCATATTGCGGATCAGTGAGGACGAAGTAGCCGATGGCCTGCTGCAGAACCGGCCAATGCGCGATGCGCCGGCCGATGCCGGCGGAATAGAGCACGTGGCGGAAATTCACCGCGAAGATCGACAGCACGACCAGCCACGGCGCGACATGCTGGCCGAACAGTTCGATGCCCACCATCTGGCTGGCGCCGCCATAGATCATGGCGCTCATCAGGAAGGCTTCAAGGACGGAAAAGCCGTTGTCGACGGCTAAAGCGCCGAACAGCACCGCGAACGGCGCCGAGGCAACGACCACCGGCATTGACAGCCGCACGCCGTCCCAGAAATCGCTCTGCGCACGGCCTTCGGAGATTGCTTCCGCTGACATCCAACTGCTCCCTCATGCATGTCGCCCAGAAGTGCGCAGCGGTTCTGGGACAACGACATGCATCAAAACAAGGACTTAAAGCGCGTCGCCTGAATCCATTTCAGGAGACGCGCTTTAAGCCGCCTGATGTAGGGAGCGCCGCCTTGCTTGTCACACCAATTCGCTTGAGCCGACGA
>NZ_RZSL01000467.1:0-4987 GCF_003997355.1 Mesorhizobium sp. M1E.F.Ca.ET.041.01.1.1
GCGACGGCGCGGCGCAGCGTGCCCGAGGGGATGTAGGGGCGCTGCGGCAGCATGAACAATCGCCTGCCGGCGTGGAAATCGACGCTGCCGCTGCCCCACGGCCACAGGCCCGCGACGGCCCGCACCAGCGTCGATTTGCCCGAACCGGATTCGCCGGCCACCAGCACCCGCTCGCCTGGCTCGATCTCGACCTCGGTTTCCTTGACCACGGAGGTGCCGTCGTCGAGCGTGACGGAGAGATTGTCGAGGCTGAGCATGGCGCCGTTCGCCGTCTCGCCGTGCTGGATGCGTCCGAAGGCCTCGCTCTCTTCCGCGCGCTCCAGCCCGTCGAGCGACATCATCAGCGAAGCGATGCGGCGCGCCGAGGCGTTCCAGTCGGCAAGGCGCGGATAGTTGTCGACCAGCCAGCCGAACGCGCCCTGCACGATGCCGAAGGCGGAGGCCGCCTGCATGACCTGGCCGAGCGACATCGAGCCTTCGAGGAATTTTGGCGCGCACAGCAGGATCGGCACGACCGGCGCGAACAGGCTCGACCCTTGCGAGACCAGCGCCGTGCGCATGTGCTGGCCGGTCAGCAGCGCCCATTGCCTCAGCACATGGCCGAAACTCCTGTCGATGCCGCTGCGCTCCTCCTCCTCGCCGCCGAGCAGCGCGATGCTCTCGCCGTTTTCGCGCACGCGCGTCAGCACGTAGCGGAGTTCGGCTTCAGCCTGGTTCTTGTCCTCGGAGAGTTTCACGAAATGGCGGCCGATGACCGCCATCGAGGTGGAGGTGATGGCGGCATAGATGACCGCGGCGGTGACGAGGAAGCCGGGAATGGTGAGGCTCAAGCCGCCGAGCGTGAAGCTCAGCGCCCCGCCGATCGTCCACAGCACGACGATGAAGGTCGAGGCCGACAGGAACGCGTTGAGGACGCCGGCGATGAAGTCGACGGGCGATTCCGTGGCGATGCGCAAATCCTCCGTGAGGCGGGCTTCAGGATTGGTGTGATCGCCTTTGACGAGGTTCAACTGATAGTAGCGGCCGTTGGCGAGCCAGCGGGCGATGACCGACGTGGTGAGCCACGAGCGCCAGCGGCGCTGGATCGTCATGCGCATATAAACCTGCGTGACGACAAGGCTTGCGCTGCCGGCCACCAGCGGCAGGAAGATGGCGATCAGGAAGTAAACGGTGCCGGCATTGCGTTGCTCGAGGGCGTCGAAGATCGAGCGGTTCCAGACATTGATCCCGTACTGGAAGCCGATATTGACGACGATCAGCATCAACACGCCGATCGTGAACGGCCATGCGCGCCGGTCGCCGCTGCGTCCCCAGTAGCCGCGCGCGCTGATCCAGAAACGCCGCAGCAGATATTTCTTGCGCGCCTGCTCGGCCTCCTCATGCGTCAGCTCGGGATCAGGCTCGACGGATTCCGGCGGCGGCGGCGCGGGTTCGCCGACGGCCTCCGGCGTGGCTTCGGCAGGCGGTCCCTTCGCGTCGCTTGATTTCTCTGGACTCGGCTTTTCCGGAGGGCTCGACTTTTTCGGGCGCGGCTTTTCTTCGCGCGTTTTCTCTTCGCGCGACTTCTCCTGGCGCGACGTCCCCACATCGTTTGGTTTGGCGCCGGTCGCCTTCGGTTTGGATTTGGTCTCTGACATCAGGCCGACAACGGCCTGAAAATCAGAAAGTTTCACCGTCTCCGCGCGGCAGCGAGTCATCCACTCGGTCGGCAATCGCATAGGGCAGCGCCGGCCCCCGCTCCGTCTCGGCTCCGCCGAGCCACCTCTCCCCCATTTCATGGGGGCGAGGAACCCAAGGTCTGCGAGGTCGCGACTCTGGCGATTGGCGTTTCCTCGCCCCCACAACGTGGGGGAGAGGTGGCTCGACGAAGTCGAGACGGAGAGGGGGAGCACCCTATGCGATTTTGGCTCTCCGCCTTGTCACCTCACCCGCTAAAACCCCGGCGCGCGGCGGCCATGCCTTCCCACATCAGCTTGATGCCGAGCGCGCCGACCACGGCGCCGGCGGCGCGGTCGATCCAGTGCTTGGTGCTGAGATAGGCCGAGCGCGGCCGGCTGGCGGAAAAGGCGAAGGCGACGACCGCGTACCAGACGAATTCGTTGAGGAAGAGCAGCGGCGGCAGCACGAAGAGCATCCACAGCGGCGGCGAGGCCGGCAGCATGGCCGCGAACATCGAGGCGTAGAAGATCGCGGTCTTGGGGTTGGCGAGCTGCACCAGAAGCGCGCGGCGCAGCGCCCGCCAGAACGAGCCGGCGCGCGCCGATGCATCGCTGGCGATCTCGATCGGCTCGTTGGCGCCGCGCCAGATCTTGATGCCGATCCACAACAGATAGGCGCCGCCGGCGATGCGCAGAAAAATGTCCAGCCAGGCGACCTGCACGAGCAGCGCGGTCAGGCCCGCGACCGCGATGGTGGCGAAGATGAAGCCTCCGATGCCCATGCCGATCGCCGCCGCCAGGCCGTCGGTGCGCTCGCCGGCAACCGCGATGCGCGAGACGACGACGAAGCTCGGCCCGGGGCTCATCGCGCCGAGCAGGAAAACGCCAAGGATGGAAAGGATGGTTGCAATCTCGGACAAGGCTCTTCTCCCAGGTCGATGTCGGTTGCCGCGCAAGCAATGCACGCGCAAAGCGGATTGTCACCACCCTGGCAAGCCGATCCGTTCGGCCAGCACGGCGCCAAGGATCGTGCTCCAAGCCCCGACGTCACGGCGAAAAGCAGTTCGTGGAGCCCGTTCCATGGGCTATAATGCGGTGCTGTTGTGAAGCATTGAGGTGCTGGCATGCCGGGCTGGCTCGTATCGGTTGTCCCCATGAATGTCTCTTCCGCTGTCGGAGGGACATCGTGAACGTCCTGATCATCTATGGAACGACCGAAGGGCAGACGGAGAAAATTTCCGCACGGACGGCAGCGCATATCCGCGAACGCGGGCACCAGGTCGAGCTTGTGGATAGCGCAGAGCTCACATCCGATTTGAAGCTCGGACACTTCGACGCGTTCGTCATTGCAGCCTCGGTCCACCAAGAGCACCACCAGGAAACCGTCACGAACTTGGTGTTTGCACATCACGAAGCGCTGAACGCCAAGCCTTCGGCCTTCATATCCGTCAGTCTCTCGGCGGCGCTGGAAGACCAAAAGGCGGAAGCTCAAAAATACGTGGATCGCTTCGTCGCCGTGACAGGGTGGCAGCCAGGCATGACCCTCCTCCTTGGGGGTGCCTTGCGCTTCACCAAGTACGATTTCTTTCAGGAGCAGTTCGTCAAATTCGTCGTCATGAAGAGCGGCGATCCGGTCTCCGAGCGCGATCACGAATTCACTGACTGGAACGCACTCGCCAACTTCGCCGATCGATTTCTCGATCTGGCTAAACAAGGAGGTGCTTGAGTCCGGCGCAGCCGGCATCGGCGCACCCTTCGCCTTGCTTGCCGGCGTGGCGCATGGAACATGGCCAATCCTTACAAATTCGAAAGTCCGACCCGCTGCCCACCAGGTCTTGACGAAGACTGGTGCGCCTGTTTGAGACTTAAAGCGCGTCGCGCTGAAGCGGAGCCAGGCGACGCGCTTTAAGTCTTTGTTTTGATGCATGTCGTTCCCCCAAAACCGCTGCGCACTTTTGGGCGACATGCATTAGGGGTAAATGAGGCACTTGCTCCATGGGGAGATGAGCAAGCGGTGGGCAAGCTGTGAAGCGCGTTTTTCGATTGCTTGCCGCTGTGATCATGGCGTCCGGCGTGACCGGGTGCACCAGCATTTCGTACTACGCGCAGTCGTTGGAGGGCCATGTTGAGATCATGGCGGCGCGCAGAAATGTCGGGAAGCTGATCCGTGATCCTTCGACGCCGGAGGCATTGCGCGCCAAGTTGACGTCGGCGAGCGTCATACGCCGCTTTGCCACGGACGAGTTGACGCTGCCCGACAACAGCAGCTACCGCAGCTATGTCGACGTCGGCCGGGACTCTGTGACCTTTGCCGTTTTTGCCGCGCCGCAATTCTCGCTTACGCCAATAACATGGTGCTTTCCGGTCTTCGGCTGCGTTCCGTACCGGGGTTACTTTTCCCGGAAATCCGCAGCCGAAAGCGCTGTCGGACTGCAGCGACAGGGGCTGGACGTCTATGTCTCAGGCGTCACCGCGTATTCCACGCTGGGCTGGTTCAGCGACCCGCTGCTCAGCACCATGCTGCGTCAGGACGACACCTATCTCGCAAGCCTTGTTTTCCACGAGCTGGCGCATCAGAAAATCTATGTGAACAATGACTCCGCGTTCAATGAGGCTTTCGCGGTTGCCGTCGAAACCACCGGCGTGAGGAAATGGCTGCGCGCCACCGGCAATCGCGCCGGATTGCGCCGCTACGAGGCCAATCGCAAGCGCAGTGCCGATTTTCTCGGTCTGATAGCGAAAACCCGGGACGAGTTGAGGCAGGTCTATGGAAGTCCCCGTGCCCCGGACCAGATGGCGGCTGCCAAGGCAGCCACAATCGACAGGCTGCGGATGCGCTACCGGCAAATGCGCGATAGGCGATGGGCCGGATACCGCAGATACGATGCCTGGTTCGATGCCCCGATCAACAACGCAAAGCTCGCCGCCACTGCTGTCTACGGCGAACGGGTTCCGGCGTTTCTTCGCCTGTTCGATTTGTGTTCCGGCGACTATCCAAGATTCTATGCTTCCGTTCGACGGATCGCGGCCTTGCCCGAACCTTCCCGTGCGCAGGCCTTGAAGACCGCGGCGACATGTAATTGAGTTTGACGGACAAGGCGGCCCGCGCAGCCCGGCCCTGAGCGATGCCGGCTCGGGCAGCCAATCACATGGGGCGCTCCCCCTCTCCGTCTCGGCTTCGCCGAGCCACCCCTCTCCCCCACCTTCGGCGGGGGCGAGGAAACGCTAATCGCCGAAGGCCGTGACCTTGGCAATCTTGGGTTCCTCGCCCCATGAAATGGGGGAGAGGTGGTTCGGCGCGCAGCGCCGAGACGGAGCGGGGGCAGCGC
>NZ_RZSL01000468.1:0-4958 GCF_003997355.1 Mesorhizobium sp. M1E.F.Ca.ET.041.01.1.1
TCCGCAGCCATGGAGAAGGTCTCCATCGTCATTGCCAGCTGGCCGCCAGGGCCGCCGGCGACCTCGACGTTGGAGAAGGTCACCGACGGGAAAGGCAAAAGCCGCGCCGTCGCATCGCCTTTCACTGTCACCTTGCGGCCAAGGATGGTGCTCGCCTCGCGTTCGAAATCGGCGCGGTAGCCGGTCCAGTCGATAAAATACGGCACCACCAGCGCCGCGCACAGCACCAGCACGAACAGGCCACCGAAGATCACGAACAGGCGTGCGAGCATCTGCTCCAGAGCGTAGGATTAAAGTCAGCCGCACTCTACCCGCATCCGCGTGTCGATAAAGAGGCAATTCGCCGGTGTCGGCGCGCAATCGAGAGCAGCATCCGCGGTTGCGCGATCGCTCGCGGTCGCGATATCTTTTTGGAGCACACGCTACCCCGAGCGGCCAAGCGCCGGTCGCGATCATCCCCACCGAAACGCGGAGCATTCCCGATGTCAGGCAAGAACTGGGACAGGGTCCCGATCGATGCGCAAAGCGTCGATGCTCCGCTGTCGCTCGCCGCGGTTTTTCTCGTCGTCACGGTCGGCGGCGATAGGGCGGCGCTCTCGAAGGTGGCCTCGGTGCTCGGCCAGCTTGACGATCTCGTCAAGAATGTCGGCTTCCGTGACCTGTCCGGCCGATTGTCGTGCATCGCCGGCATCGGTCACGAGCTATGGGCGCGTCTCTCACCGGACGGGCGGCCGCGCGAACTGAAACCCTTTGCGCCGATCGACGGACCGGTCCATTCGGCGCCATCCACGCCGGGCGATCTCCTCTTCCATATCCGTGCTGAACGCTCCGACATGTGCTTCGAGTTCGAACGCATCCTGCTCAGCAGCCTGGGTGGCAGCGTGACGGTCGTCGACGAGGTCACCGGCTTTCGCTATTTCGACGCGCGCGACCTGCTGGGCTTCGTCGACGGGACGGCCAACCCGACCGGCCTCGACCTGCCGGCTTCGGCCCTTATCGGCGACGAGGATGCCGATTTCGCCGGCGGCAGTTATGTCGTCGTCCAGAAATATCTGCACGATCTCGGTTCCTGGGCGGAAACGCCGACGCATGTCCAGGAGGAGATCATCGGCCGCACCAAGATCGACAACATCGAGATCGATGACGACGACAAGCCGCGCAAGTCGCACAAGTCGCTCGCCACGATCGAGGACGACGCCGGCAACGAATACGACATCCTACGCGACAACATGCCTTTCGGCCGGCCAGGGCAGAAGGAGTTCGGAACCTACTTTATCGGCTACACCCGTTATCTGTGGGTAATCGAAAAGATGCTGCAGCGCATGTATGTCGGCGAACCGCCGGGCGCCTATGACCGGCTGCTCGACTTCTCGACGCCGCACACCGGCACGACTTTCTTCGCGCCGACCCGACCCATGCTGCAGAAGCTTGCGGAGCCGCAATAGCGCCTGGCCGCCGGATCACCCTGCCGGCAAGATCTTGCCCGGGTTCATGATGTTCAGCGGATCGAGCGCCTGCTTGATCGTGCGCATGACATCGACACCGTGGCCGAGCTCATGACGCAGGAAGCCGACCTTGCCCTGGCCGATGCCATGCTCGCCGGTGCAGGTGCCTTCCATGGCGATCGCGCGCATGTTGAGCCTGGCGACGAATTTTTCCGCGAGCGCGATTTCCTGCGGATTGTCGACATCCATCAGCACCAGCACATGGAAATTGCCGTCGCCGGCATGGCCGACGATCGGCGCGATCAGGCCCATTTCGGCAATGTCGGCCTCGGTTTCGGTGACGCATTCGGCGAGCCGCGAGATCGGCACGCAGACATCGGTCGAAAGCCCCTTGGCGCCGGGGCGGAGCGTCAGCGAAGACCAATAGGCGTCGTGCCGCGCCTTCCAGAGCTTCGTGCGCTCCTCCGCGACGCTGGTCCACAGGAACGGCCCGCCGCCATTTTCCTCGGCTATCATGCCGAAGGTTTCGGCCTGTTCGGCGACGCCCGCGTCGCTGCCGTGGAATTCGACGAACAGGCACGGGCTCTCGGGATAGTCGAGCTTGGAATAATTCTTCATCGCCCGCATCTGCAACGCGTTGACCAGTTCGATGCGTGCCACCGGGATGCCCATCTGGATGGTCGCAATCACCGTGTTGCAGGCTGCCTCAAGACTCGGAAAAGGACAGACGCCGCCGGAGATCGCCTGCGGAATGCCCTGGAGTCTCAGCGTCAGCGAGGTGATGATGCCGAGCGTGCCTTCCGAGCCGATCAGCAGCCGCGTCAGGTCATAGCCGGCCGAGCTTTTCTTTGCCCGCTTGCCGGTCGTCACCGCCTCGCCGTCCGCCATCACGGCGGTCAGTGACAGGACGTTTTCGCGCATGGTGCCGTAGCGCACGGCGTTGGTGCCCGACGCGCGCGTTGCCGCCATGCCGCCGAGCGAGGCGTTGGCACCGGGATCGATCGGGAAGAACAGGCCGGTGTCGCGCAGATGCCGGTTGAGGTCCTCGCGCGTCACGCCGGGCTCGACCGTGCAGTCGAGATCCTGCGGATTGACCGACAGGATGCGGTTCATGCGCGAGGTGTCGATCGAGATGCCGCCGCCCGGCGCATTGGTGTGCCCTTCGAGCGAGGAGCCGACGCCGAAGGCGATGACCGGCACGCGATGCGCGGCGCAGGCGCGCACGATCTCCTGCACCTCGGCTGTGCTCTCCACGAAGGCGACGCCGTCCGGCGCCTGGGTCGGGATATAGGTGGTGGTGTGCGCGTGCTGGCTGCGGATCGCCTCTCCGGTCTGGAAACGCTCGCCAAACTGTTGCTTGAGGATGCCGAGCACGGCGGCGATGCCTTCCTCGTTGCGCTCGACGGGATTGAGGTCGCTCAAAGCCATGATTTCCTCCGCGAATGGACCAGCGGCCACTCTTGTAATGCAGCTATGGATGATGCCTAAAGCAATTCCAGGAAAAGTGTGAAGCGGTTTTCCGTCCGGAATTGCGCCAAACAACGAGAACCGCACCAGCCACACCCTGTCCAGCGACGATCAAGGAAAACCAGATGACGATGCCCGCGCCAATCATTTCCAAGCCGATGGCGATCGAGAAGGACTGGATCGACTATAACGGCCATCTCAACATGGCCTACTACAACGTGCTGTTCGACCGCTGCTCGGACGAAGCGTTCGAGTTGATGGGCATGGGGCCGAACTACGCCAAGGAGCGCCGTCTCACGATCTACACGGCGGAAGTCCATGTCTGCTACGTGCAGGAGCTGCATCTCGACCATAAGGTGAAGGTCTCGTTCCAACTCATCGATCATGACGAGAAGCGGCTGAGAGCCTATCAGGAAATCCGCCATGTCGACGGCTGGCTGGCCGCAACGTCCGAGCAGCTCGCGCTGCATGTCGACATGGCCGGACCGAAGGTCGCCCCCTTCCCGGCCGATGTGATGGCGCAGATCGAAGCCATGCGCGCCGCCCATGCCGCGCTGCCGATGCCGGAGCGCGCCGGCCGCTCGATCGGCATCAAACGCAAGAGCGCTTGAAAAGCGGCGCGCCCGCGTTAACCTTACCAAGGTTTTAACGTGAACAAGCCACTTGAGTCCGTTGAACGACTCAGTGGCGCGTTCGAAAACCGCCGTACCGGGTTACGCGCGGGCGGCAGGCGGAATGCGGCGCGAGGACAGTGCATGAAAACCGACATCAAGGTCGAAGTGGAGCGGTTGGCGGCCGATCCACGCATCACCGATTATGATTTCTGGCGATCGTTGAAGAACGTCAACAACGAGATCTTCCACATCGCCAACAACAATGAGCCCATACCCTTCGACATGATCCGCTGGCGCGCGATTCTGAAACAGGCGCGCATGAGGCGGGGACATACCGAGCCCTCAGCGCTCCCTTAAACCGCCGAGCGGCGAGCGCGGCTCGACCGGCGACGACTGGATGATGGCGGTGTTGGTCATCGCATAGGGGATGATCTTGTCGATCACCCGCTCCAGCTCGGCCACGGAGCCGACATGGGCGAGCGCAATGAAGCAGTCCTCGCCGGTCACCCGGTCGCACTGCGCGATTTCCGGCAGGTCGCGGATGATCTCGGCCACGACGGCAAGTTGCCCGGGCACCGGCCTGATCCTCAGCCATGCCGACAGCTTCATGCCGAGCGCCGCCGGATTGATCCTCACCGTATAGGCCTCGATCACGCCATTCTCCTGCAGCTTTCGGATGCGCTCGGCCACGCTCGGCGCCGAGAGCCCGACGGTCCGCGCAAGCTCAGCCGTGCTGGTGCGGGCATCCTTCTCCAGGAGCCGTAGGATTTTCAGGTCGGCCGCATCCAGATCGGCATTTTCATTTCGAAGGCGTTTCAAGAGAATTATCTTTCTTTGGAAAGTGAACGGCTATCAAGGCCGTTCATCGCCCATATTAACCGCGAAGTTCGCCTGCGATAATGATCCTATGAATTCTGAAGCGCAAGTTCGTGGAACGAACCAGGCCAATGGCGACATCAACGCTGCGCGCCCTGCCCTCGCCGGGCTGGCCAAAGCGCTGCCGCCGCATGTCTGGTTTTGCGTCAGCGCGGTCTTCCACTATCTCGGACCGGCCTTCGCCGTGCTGCTGTTCGCTCAGGTCGGCGTGCTCGGCATGGCCTGGCTGCGCATCGCCACGGCCGCGCTCGTCTTCGCGCCGCTCACCAAGCCGTGGCAGGTTTTCGCGCGCGCCGACCGCTCGGCGCGGCTCCTGCTGTTGGCCTTCGGCGCCTGCCTGGCGGTGATGAACTGCGCGTTCTACCTGGCGCTCGACCGTCTGCCGATCTCGCTGGTCGCGGCGATCGAATTCGTCGGCACCATCGGCGTCGCCCTCATCGGCCTCAGGAGCCGGCGCAATGTCGCGGCGCTCGCCATCGCCGTCGCCGGCACCTTGCTGCTGATCGATATCAAATGGTCCAGCGACCCGGTCGGCCTGTTCTGGGCCTTCTTGAAC
>NZ_RZSL01000469.1:0-4928 GCF_003997355.1 Mesorhizobium sp. M1E.F.Ca.ET.041.01.1.1
AAGCCAAGGCCCCGCCGGTCCAGTACGGCGAGCTCTTCCCGCAGGATATGAATCTCAGCAAGCTCAAAGGCCTGGCCGACAAATGCCAGGCGGCGATGCTCGGCGCGCCGCAGGAAAAGCGGCTGACGCTGCAATGGCTGAGGGTCGAAGTGGCGCTCGACCAGCCGGGGCTGACCTGGCTGATCCCGCAGGTCAAGCTGCTGGCCGACGGCGGCAGCCCTGAAGCGAATCTCCTCCTCTACGAGTTCTACTCGGTGCATCGGGGCGACAGCGCGGATGCCGGTGCGCCGCCGGTCACCCGCGAAATGGCGCTCGATGCCCTGCAGAAAGCTGGCGCCGCCGGTCATCTGACAGCCCTGATGACGCTGCTCCGCCAGTATAACGATGGGCCGCTGCTGCGCCGCGACGCGCGCAAGCTGGTCGAGGCCGCGCAGCACATCATCGACGCACCGGTCCAGGGCCAGTCGCCCGGCGAATGGGACAGCCAGGTCCGTAAGGACATGCCGCTGCTGATCGCGCAGACGACACTGGAGAAGGACGGCTTCACCGGCGACGAGCAGCAAAAGGCCTTTCATGCTGTCGAGGCCGATTCCCAGGCCGGGACCAATGACTCGGTACGATCCGCGCTCGCCTACATCACGGCGCTGCGGCTGGGCCGGGGGACGCCGCAGGATGCAGCAAAGGCCAGGCAGCTGCTGGAGGCGCGCGTCGGTCACGACGATTACGCCATCCCGATGCTGGCCGACATGCTGGCCAAGGGCGAAGGCGGCCCGGCGGACGGCAAGCGCGCCATCGCCATGCTGCGCGCCGCCAAGAATGTTGCCGAGGCCGGGCCGATGCTCGCCGGCCTGCTGCTGGACGGCAGGTTCGTCGGCCGCCAGCCGCGGGCGGCGGTCCAGCTGTTCAACGGCTCATGGGACCTCGATGCCTGCATCAGGCTTGCGGGCTCGCTTCTCGACTATGACGGCTTGCGGGTCGACTATCCCGAAATGCTGGTCGAACGCCTGAGCGACGGCGCCGATGCCGGCGAGCCCGGCGCGGCGCTGGCGCTGGCGCGGCTCGAGCTTTCGGACAATCAGCAGTTCAAGAACGAGGACCAGGCGCGCGCCATGCTGAAGCCACTGGCGGATGGGGGCGACCGCGACGCGCTCTGGCTCTACGCCTCGACGCAATACGCCAATCTCGATTCGACCAGCTACCGGCCGTCGCGCCGCGACGGCGGCCTGAGCGACGATGATCTGAAAGCGCTGATCGGTGAGGGCGAAGGCAAGAAGGAACCGCAGGCCTATCTGCTTCATGCCAAGCTGCTGCGGCGGGGCTTGGTCTATCCGCAGGACGACGTCAGGGCGACTGCGATGCTGATCAACGCCGCCAATCTCGGCAGCGTCGAAGCCATGGTGCTGCTCGGCGACGCCTATGACAATGGTCTCGGCATCGACAAGAACCCGCGCGAGCGGCTGCATGCGTGGCGCGAGGCGGCACGGCTCGGTTCGCTCAAGGCAAGGGGCAAGCTTGCCGATGCCTTTACCTTCGACAGTTTCGACCGGCTGATGACGCTGCGTGAAGGCATCACCAACCGCATTGCCCTCTACAATGACGGCATCGGCAGGATGGGCGCCGGGGTGTTCGGCGGCGATGCCGGTATCGAACTCAGCGGCCTCTTTTCCGGACCGGCCTCCAGCGCCGGAACGGCCGCGGTCGCCGCCGCGGTGATGGACGCGTTCCGTGAAGCGCCGGCCGGCCTCGACGAGGAGAACCTGGTCAGCGTCGGCAAGGCCCTGCCCGACGAGATCCGCATCGCGATCGAGACGACGCTGAAGAGCGAAGGTTTTTACGCCGGCGAGCCGAAGGGCTATTTCGGTCCGGACGCGCGCAAGGCGCTGGCCGCATGGGTCGATGCGAAAGGCCCGCTCACCGATGCTCCGAGCCCGCAAACGGCGGCCGGGACACAGCAGGCGGCACCGGCTTCAGACATGCTCGCGGGCGAAATCCTCGACCGCGTCCGCGACAAGGTGTTCGCCCAGGCGCAGGCCGCTAAGACCGACAAGCAGAAGAAGGCCGCCATCAAGCAGCTCGACATGCTCGCCCGCTATGGCGACCTCCCCTCGCGCTGGGCGCTGGTGCGCAACTATCACCAGGCAAGGGTCGTGCGCGCGGTCGTCACGCCCGACGAAGTCACGCGCTATGCGCTGGACATCCTGGTCTCGAAGCCCGACGGCGTCGACAAGGCGGAGTTCGAGTTCATCTTCGACCTGACGCAGATCGCGCAGGACCGGAAATCGAAGGCGGTCGGCAACGCCACCCTGCAGGCGATCCGCGACGATCCGCGCCTGCAGGACCCGCTGACGCTCGGCGCCATCATGGGCCAGTTTGCTTTCGCGCCCGACGCCTGCGACTCCGTCCTCGCTGCTGCCCGCAAGGCCGGCATCGACGGCGTGGGCGAGGATGGATGCGACGAGCAAACACGCACAGCTCTCATCGCCTTCGCCAAGGACAAGGGTGCAACCGGCATCGATGCCACGGCCCGCAAGGCGGCCGCGGAAGAGATCAAGACGCTGGACGCTCAGGCCGCCAAATAGTCAAAGCCGAGCGATCAAAGCGCCCTGAGCCAGACCTTGTTGTCATGAAACGCAGCGCCGCCATAGGGCGCCGGCGCGTCGGCGCCGGTGAGCACGTTGATGCCCTCGCCGCGCTCATGCGCGCTGTTGGGCCAGATGCCTTCGGCCACCACCACGCCGCGCTTCACGCCGTCGAAGAGTTTGGCGTGCAGCACGAGGTCGCCGCGCCGGTTGCCGACTTCGACGCGGCCGCCGTCCTCGATGCCGAGTGACGCGGCGTCCTCGGGATGGAGCAGCAATTCCGGCCTGCCTTCCCTGGCCTTCGACACCGGCGTCTCGGCAAAGGTCGAGTTCAGAAAATTGCGCGCCGGCGAGGTCGTCAGCCGGAACGGATGCTCTTCGTCAGTCACCTCGATCAGCTCGACATGGTCAGGGAATTCCGGCAGCCGCTCGACCGGGCCGAACAGACCCATGCTCTTCGGCGGCCGGTTGGGCGCCGACTGCCCCGTCCAGTTGGGCCGGAAGTGGAATTTCTTGTCGGCATGGCCGAAGCCGTTGATGAAATGCGCGTCGTCGAACTCCGGCTGCAGGTCGACCCACTTCTGTTGCCTGAGGCTATCGAAGCTGCCCAACCCGCGCTTGCCGAGGATGATGTCGATATGCTCCTTCTCGGTCAGGCCGAAGCCCGGCCGGTCGCCGACGCCCAGCCGCTTGCCGAGCTCCTCATTGACGTAGTGGTTGGTGCGTGGTCCTTGCGGCGGCTCGATCAGCTTGGGGCCGAGCGTGATGTGCTGGTTGCCGCCGCCCTTGTAGACGTCGTCATGTTCCAAAAACATCGTCGCCGGCAGCACGACATCGGCGAGCTTGGCCGTATCGGTCATGAACTGCTCGTGCACGCAAGAGAACAGGTCCTCGCGCAGGAAGCCTTGCTTCACCAGACGCTGCTCGGGCGCGACATTCACCGGATTGGTGTTCTGGATCAGCATCGCCGTCACCGGCGGACCGCCATAGAGCGCGTCCTCGGCACCGGTCAGCACCGGGCCGATGCGCGAATGGTCGAGATAGCGCACCTTCGGGTCGCGCATCGCGGTGCCCTCGAGCACGTCCTGGTTCAGCTTGAAGATACCGGAATTGGAGTGGAAGGCGCCTCCGCCCTCATATTGCCAGGCGCCGGTGACCGCGGCGATGCAGGAGGCGGCATGCATGTTGATCGAGCCGTTGCGCTGGCGGGCAAAACCGTAGCCAAGGCGGAAATAGGTCTTCTTCGTCGTGCCGACGAGATTTGCGAAAGCCTCGATCTCGGCGACGCTCAAGCCCGTGATGGCGGCCGCCCATTCCGGCGTGCGGGTCTTGAGGTGCTCTTCCAGTCCGCGCGGATCGTCTGTGTATTTTTCGAGATAGGCGCGGTCGGCCATGCCATCGCGGAAAAGCACATGCATGACCGCGCAGGCGAGCGCGCCATCGGTGCCGGGCTTCAAGACAAGGCCGAGATCGGCCTGCTTCATGGTGGCATTCTCATAGATGTCGATGACGACGATCCTGGCGCCTCGTTCTTTCCGCGCCCTGGTCGCATGGGTCATGACGTTGACCTGGGTGACCACCGCGTTGGTGCCCCAGATCACCACGCAGTCGGACTTCGCCATCTCGCGCGGATCGGGACCGCGCAAGGCGCCCACCCCCATCATCCAGCCGGTCCAGGCGAGATTGGTGCAGATCGAGCTGAAGAAGCCCGAGTATTTCTTCGCATGACGCAGCCGCTCGATGCCGTCGCGCTGCACCAGCCCCATCGTGCCGGCATAGAAATAGGGCCAGACGGTCTCGGAGCCGTATTTCTCCTCGGCAGCAATGAACTTCTCCGCCACGAGATCGAGCGCCGCTTCCCAGCTCGCTTCCTTCCAGGCGCCCTCGCCCTTGGCGCCGGCGCGCACCAGCGGCTTCAGCAGGCGGTCGGGATGGTGGACGCGGTCGGCATAGCGGGCGACCTTGGCGCAGACGACGCCCGCCGTGTAGCTGTTCGCCTTGGCGCCATGGACGCGGCCGATGCGGTTTTCGTCGAGCAGCTCGACTTCGAGCGCGCAGGTGGACGGACAATCGTGCGGACAGGCCGAATGGCCGATCCTGAGCTTGGCGTGCTGGTTCATGCGGGGTGTGTAGCGGGTTTTGCCGGCGAGGTGTAGGGCCAGATGGAGCGCCTTCCTTCTCCCCTTTGTTTGGACCGGGGACATCGCGAACAGGTGTGCGAGGACATCGCGAACAGTTTTGCGCGTTTTGCGCGAGGGGGTTCGGGATGCCATTCGAGGCCAGAAGCGTGATGAGCCAGAAAGAAGAGTTCGTGAGATTGGCGCTGGCGCCTGGCGCCAATGTGAGCGC
>NZ_RZSL01000046.1:0-20731 GCF_003997355.1 Mesorhizobium sp. M1E.F.Ca.ET.041.01.1.1
GGCTGGTGCTCGCCACCACCTTTCATCTGCGCCAGGCGGACGAGCGCACCGTCGAGGGCGTCGGTTGGCTGATCGGCCAGCGGCAGGGCTTGCTCGGCGAGTTGAAGGCGCTCGCCTTCAAGCCGCTGTTCACCATCGCGCTGCATCAGGACCGCCGGGTGCTGAAATCGGCAAGCGACAACGCCCGTTTCGCGCCGCCGGCGCTGCCGGTGATCGGCCCGCTCGATTTCCTGCGCCGCGACATCGCGGCGATCATGGAGGGGAAAATGCCGCCTTCGGCGAGTGAACCGAGGGTGTATCAGATCGAGTTGTGATCGCGACACTAGAAAGCGGCGTCTCATTCCGTCACACCCCTCTCTGTCCTGCCGGACATCTCCCCCGCAAGGGGGGAGATTTGCTGTCGCACCGGCTTTCGCCAATCTCCGACGCTGCAATAAGGGCGCCGAAGGCGAAGCTGATAATCTCCACCCTTGCGGGGGAGATGGCCGGCAGGCCAGAGGGGGGTGCTGTCCCGCCAACGTCAGCGGCAATCTGCCGGCCCGTTCCACTCGATATCGCGCGTCGACGCCGCCTGCAGGCTGATGCGCTGGCACCAAGCCACGCGGGCGATCTCGGCCAATGCCGTCCACTGCGCCTTCACCGGCGCCGGGTCGCCCGGCCAGTCGAGCAATTCCTGGCCTTCGCGCATCGCCGTTCGAAAGTGGGCGAGACCGCCGGAGTGCAAGGCCGCCGGCAATCCATAAATCCACATGGCAAGCCGCACGGTTTGCGGTGCGACCACATCGGGGGCGGCCTCAGGCCCGTCGTCCAGCATCGCATCGGCAAACCGCACCGGATCGCGGAAAAAATGCAGGCCGCTGACGGCGCGCGGATTACATTCCAGCGGCAGCACGCGACCGTCCGCCTCGCGCATCAGGTCGAACGAGATTTGCCCGGTCCATGACGTGCCGGCAACGATGCACTCGACCAGCTCTCGCGCTGCCTGATCCTCGACCCGCTCGAAGAAGATGCCGGCGCCCTTGCCGGCGCGGTAGAGCGAACGATAGAGCGCCAGCCCCTTGAGCCTGCCTTCGCGCGCCACCGCATAGGCGCTGATCTCCTCGCCATCGATGAAACGCTGCGCCACCCAAGGCATGGCGGGAGAGGGGACGATGGCATCGAGGAAGTCCGGCGTCGGACGCAGCAGCACCTGGCTGGCGAAGCGCGACCAGACCGGCTTGAACACCAGGTCGCGCGAGCGGCGGCGGACCGCCTCCAGATCGTCGCGAGAATTGAGCAGAGTGGTCTCCGGCACCGTCAGCCCGAGGCGCTCGGCCAGTCGGACGAAGCTGTACTTGTTGTGGACCTCCGCCAGCAGGTCGATGTCGGGGGCGAGTAGCGGCGCCGGCATCCTTCGACCACGCCAGGCCAGCGCGAGATAAAAGACTTCCTCGCACGTCGGGATGACGAGGTCTACGCCTTCAGCCCGGACCAGCGTCTCGACCATCTCGGCATAAGCCTGCGGCTCGAAGCGCGGCGGCGGCAGGCGATGATAGCGCGCGCAGGCCTTGCTTGCGGCCGCGATCGGCCGCGCCGGCGTGTCGGCCAGGATCACCTGGCGGCCGGCGCCATGAAGCAGGCGCGCCAGATGCAGCGCCACCGGCGCGCGCGCGCCGGTGATGAGCACGGTCTTGTCAGTCCCCGGCATCAGATCTCGCGGTCGTTTCGATCGCTCGACCGTTGCGCGAAATCTCCACGCTTGGCAATCGCGCTACCTCCCGCCGACCGGCAGCGCGCGCTGGACGACATTGAGGAAGAAGCGGATGCCGATCGGGATGATGGCGTCGTTGAAGACGAAGCGGTCGCCATGCAGCCCGGCGCCGGGGCCGACATCGCCGGCGCCGATCCAGACATAGGCGCCGTCGCCGACGCCCTGCAGCAGGAAAGCGAAATCCTCGCAGCCCATGCTGGGCTGGAACTCGGTCGAGACGTGTTCCGCACCAACCGTGTCCGAGCCGGCCAAGGCTGCGAGTGCCGCTCCGTTCGCCGGGTTCACCACCGGTGGATAGCCGCGCTTATAGGACAGTTCGGCGCTGACACCGTGGATCGCTGCCGTGGAGCGCGCCACGCGCTCGATCTCGGCCGCGCAATGGTCCGAGAGCGCGCGGTCGTAGAAGCGGCAGGTGCCTTCGACCTTCACTTCGCCCGGGACGAAATTATTGAAGCGGCCGCCATGGATCTGCGTCACAGACAATACGGCCGGCGACAGCGGATCGACGCTGCGGGAAACCAGCCGCTGGATCGCTGTCACGAAGCTTGCGGCGGCCAGCAGCGGATCGTCGCCCAGATGCGGCATCGCCGCGTGGCAGCCGCTGCCGCGAAAGACGATCTCGAAATCGTCGACCGCCGCCATCTGCGGTCCGGCGCGCACGCCGATATGGCCTTCCGGAAAACCCGGCCAGTTATGCACCGCAAACACCTGATCGACCGGAAAGCGCTTCAGCAGCCCGTCCTCGATCATCTTCTTGCCGCCGCCGAGCACTTCCTCGGCCGGCTGGAAGACAAACACCACCGTGCCGTCGAAGTCCTCGTCCTCGGCCAGCAATTTCGCCGCGCCGAGCAGCATGGCGGTATGGCCGTCATGGCCGCAGGCATGCATGACGCCGTCCTTGCGCGAGGCGTAGGCGACATTGGCGGCTTCCCTGATCGGCAGCGCGTCCAGCTCGGCGCGCAACGCGATGGCCTTGCCGCCCCTGCCTTTCGTCAGCGTCGCCACCACCGCGGTGGCGCTGACATCGGTGTGAACCGCAAGGCCGAATTCCTTCAGCTTCGCCGCGACGAAAGCCGCTGTCTCGTGCTCGGCAAAGCCGAGCTCCGGATTGGCGTGGATCGCCTGCCGCCAGCCGATCACCTCCGGCACGATCGCCGCTATCCTGTCGTTGTTCTGCATCGTCGTGTCTCCGCTCTCGATTGCGGCGATGTTGCCGATGCCTTCGGCTTCCGTCTTGAACGGGATTGACGGGCAGGACGGTTTCAAGAAAGGCTGCTGGCCATGAGCGATGCCGGCGAGCAAAGGGAGCGCGAAGCAGCAAGGCTGACCAGGCATGAGGGCCTTGGCGGCCTGGAAATGCTCGCCGCCCGCTACCGCGACCATGCCTACGCGCTGCACACGCATCCGACCTGGGTGTTCGGCGTCGTGGTGGCCGGCGTCGAGAAGCTGAGGATCGGCCGCCGCCAGCATCTGGCGCCGGCGGGCTCGATCATCATCGTCAATCCGGAAGAGCCGCATGACGGCGAGAAAGGCGCTCCCGCCGGCTGGGCCTACCGCACCTGCTATCCCGACGTCGCGCTGATGGCCGAGATCGCCGAGGATATCGAGCAGTCGCGATTGCCGATGTTCAGCGAGGGCATTGTCGAGGCGCCGGAACTGGCGTGGGCCTTCGTGAAGGCGCATCGCCTGGCCGGGAAGCTCGAGCAGGAAGCGGCCATGCTCATGGCGCTGCGCGAACTGGCCAGCCGCTTCGGCGACCGCAAGGTCCGCGATCGCGCTTCGGATGGCGGTGAAACGGCGCAGCGCTTCCGCCTCTATGGCGAGCTGATTGCCGAAGATCTTTCTGCCGGCTTCGATCTCGCTCGATTGGCGGCGACGGCCGGGGTCACCCGCTTCCAGGTCATCCGCGATTTCCACCGCGCCGCCGGCATGACGCCTGGACAATATCTGCGCGACCGCCGTATCCGCGCCGCCTCGGCGCTGATCAAAACCGACATGCCGCTGGCCGAGATCGCCGCGGCGACCGGCTTCGCCGACCAGAGCCATCTCACCAGGGTGTTCAAGGCGATCAAGGGACTTGCGCCCGGCGCCTGGCGCGCCGCGGCGTGAGCGTCGCGCGGCACGTTGTACCGGCGTTGCGCCGGCGGCCGGCGCGCTACATCAGCGACGCCGTGGCCAGACGATTCTTGGCGGTGTTCGGCTTCTTGTCGCCGACATAGTCCACATGCGTGTCGATGAGCCGGTCGCTGTCGATGCCGGCGGCGGTTAGGATGTCCATGATCGCCTTGACGCGCTGCTTGGCCAGGTCCTTGTTCGTCTTCGCGGTGTTCGCGCCGGTGAATTCCTTCGCTGCCATCGCTGTCAATTCCACGTTGCAGCGCGTGTCTTTGATGCTGGTGGCAAATTTCTCGAGGTCACTTTTGACCTGCGGCGAAATCACAAGAGACTGGCTGTCGAAGAACATGGGGACCTGCAGAGGACTCCTTTTCTCATACTGCCGGCAGGAGATTCCTTGCTTCGGAAGCGCGTACAGAATCGCACTCCGCGCCTGTTTCGTATCCGCGGCGCTGTCATCGACCCAGTGCGAAAGCGCCAGCACCATTTCGGGTTTCACACCTTGCGTCTTGAGAAAATCCTTGGTCGCGTCGAGCCTGCGGCCGGCTATGCCATCGGCCTTGGTGTAATTGCCTTCTTTGCTCGCCGTCGCGTAAAGCCTGTAGCCGCAATCGCGCCCGCTGTCTTTCAGGAACGCCGCCAGCGAATTGGCGGTTTCGTCCGAAATCTTTCCTTCGCCCTTCTTGAACAGGACACGGTACGAATTCCATTGGGTGCATTTCGGCCCGACGTCACGTTCCTGGGCGGTCGCTTTGAACGAAGCCGCGCTGCCAGCGACGATAAAAATCGCCAGGATGAGGCTGAATACAGACTTCATCTTCAAGATACCTCCCCAGGACGACCCCGTCTATTACCGCAGTTCTTGGTGCTGCCAAGTAACGTTCGCGCGACTGCCTCGCCCGCCTCAATCCCACACGAGCAACAGCTTGCGCCAGAAGGCGTTGGACGGCATGGGTTTCGAACCGCGCGGCAGCCGGATCGCCAGATAGATCGTCAGCCATTTGCGATCGATTTCCCGGATGGAAACCTTCAGGTCATGCAGCTCGAAAGGTTTCGAAACCCGTGTCCATCCGGAGAACGCCAAGGCGCCGACGGGAGCGTCGCGGTTCCAAACGAGTTTTTCCTCCGGCCTGCCGAGAGCCATGGCGAACTCGAACGGCGACGCCTCCTCGTGGGCCATCTCCACCGTCGCGATGGCGCTCCTGGCAAATGCCGGAAAAGCGGCGTTGAGCGCGGCTACGACCGGGCCATGCGTGCTCGGCCGCAGGAATATGCCGCCATTGTCGCCAGCGACGAGAAGCAACGGCAGTTCGGAGGGATAATTCGTCACGAGCGTCGAATGCTTCAGTTCCTCGCCTGTCAGCCGCCGCGTGCGTTGGCGCGATTGCGGCGCGTTGAGGCGTGGGCGCCTCGCGTCGGGCGAGACGACACTGCGGATCTTGATGCTTGAAAAACCGCCGAGCACCGGCGCGTCGGGCCGATTGCCGCCACATCTGACGGCAAGCAGCAAATCGCGCCTGGCTGATGCCGGCGTGTCGACGCTCGCCATGATCTCGCGGGGTTCATGCGGGCGGCTGACATCGGCCCAGCCGCTTCCATCGCCATTTTCGAGGAGCCGAGCGAGATCGCTGAAAGTCCGGTTTTCCGCATCGACGATCGCGATCTGAAACTGCGCCGGCCCGGTCAATGCTTCGTCGAGGTAGACCCAGCAATCCGCGCCGACTGTGCCGGGTGGGCAGACGCCCTTCAGCAAAGCCATTGAGACAATATTGCCCTTGGCCTGGACGAACAGTTGGTCCGGCGATTGTTCGACATAGGTCAACAGATCGGGATCGGCATCCGGATACGAGCCGACATGGGCAAGGCGCAGGACCTCGGCCGGGAGGTATCGCTCGCGCTGAAGCGCGGAATACAGTTCCGGCACGGTGTCCTCGGCCGTCGCGTCGAGCAGGTCGACGACACCCAGCGTGAAGTCCGATCGCCCGGAATGGGCGAGAAGCGAAATCGCCGTATCGGGCCTGCCTTCGCGCGCCGCAATCTCGGCCAGCAACTGCATCGCGTCGGTGGAATTGGCGGGGGCCGAGCTTAGCCGCAGATAACGATCATCCTTGACGCGCAGTTCCAGGTTCCAGAGGTTGAGTTCCTTTTCATGATCGGCGGTGTTCGAGCTGATGCCAAGCTGCACGAACATGTCGGTGTGCGCGAATTTGTGCTTTCGGAACACATTGATGATCGGCCTGCGGTTCCTCAGCCATTCTGCATTCCGGTTCATGCCCGTCGGCGAGGAGCGGTACCAGTAGAGCGGCTCCGGGATCGTGACGATCGTGAGACCTGCCAGATCGGCGCGCAGGAAGAACTCCCAGTCGCTCGCCGAAAAGCCGCGCTCCTCGTTGAGGTACCCTACCTTGTCGAACACCTCACGCCGGAACATCGCATTGGCATCGCCATAGGGATTGGTGATCAGGGCGATGTCCGGAGGGCCGCCGACCGGAAAATAGAGCATATAGCCGCTTTTGGTGTCCGGCGGCACGAAGGGCTCATTGAGCCACTTGGCAAAGGTCGTGCAGATGTCGGCGCCGGACTTTTGCACACCGGCGACGAATGTGCTGACCGCATTCGGAAACAGTGCGTTGTCGTCATCCAGGAACAGGATCAACGAACCCTTCGCGGCTCGAATTCCGGTGTTGCGTGCCTTGCCGAGGAAACCATTCTTCTGCCGGATGATGCGCCAGCCGCGCCGCTTGAATTCGGGCTCCAGTTCCGCCAGCAGCTCGATTGCCTCCGGATCCGTGCTGCCGTCATCGACGACGATCAATTCGATGTTGGGGTAGTCCTGGCGCCGAACCGAGGCAATCGCCTGCGGCAGCAGGCGCGCCCGATTGTAATGCGCCGTGATGATCGAAACGAGCGGCAGAGCGCCTCGGCCGCGGCCGGCGGCCTTGCCGGGCTGCCGGCACAGTTTGGCGTGCAGCTTGCTCCAGGCCTTTTCGCGTGCGTCGCGGTTCTGCAGCGGCTTTGCAGGGCGGAACGAGGGGCTCTCCAGCGTTGAAGCGATCTTGGCCGCGATCCCGGAAGGCGACGCCTCCATCATGACGGCGTCGGCGGATTTCGGATGGAGCAGGTCACGCACGCTGCCGACATCCGTCGCGATGAACGGAATCTCCTCGTCGAGGCACGCCACGACATCCAGCGGAAGTTGCGCGGCCGAATGGGTGATTGCCACCAGCGCACGACTCTGCCGTAGGTAACGGAAGATTTCCGGCACGTCCCGGATGGGCAGGAGCTTCAGTTTGAACGGCCATTGTCGAGCCCGCCGAACGATCATGCCGCCCGAGTGCTCGCCGAGCACATGCCCAAACGCTCCGACGACCGTCACGGCGATGTCGGTCACGCTGGCGTCGGCCAGGCGATCGAGCGCGTCGCAGAACAGCGTCAGTCCGCTGCGCGCTTCCGTGCCTGAAAAGTGCACCACTTCCGCAGTCGGCCGGTCTCGTGGCCTGTAGCGGTCGAGGGTGAAGTCCGAACGCCACTCCTCAGGCTCAAGCGGCGTCGCGATGTGCCGGCTGGCGGGCAGCTTCCAGCCCGCCTTGGTCATCCAGTCGAGCAAAGACTGGCCGGTTACGACGATATGGTCGCAGGTTTCCGCCGACATCCTTTCCATATGCGCGACGGTCATCTGCTCCTTACGCTCGACCGCCCGGGCATTCGCCTCCAGTTTCCACATCAGTGGCTCGTGCGCGAGCACCACGAGCACGGGAGGATCGGGAAACACCCCCGTGCGCTTGGCGACGGTCGGGAAGTGCGCCAGTCCGCCCTCGAGCGAAAAATAGACGACGTCGAAAGCGTTCTGCTTGAGGTAATGATAGACGGCTACAGAATTCTTGTCGCTCGACTCCATTCCGCGCAGCAATTCGGGCGATGACGGCAGCAGTTCGAGCCGCACCAGGAAATTATCGAAGCACCATTTGGCGAGCCTCGCGATCTCCTGCTCGTCGGGTTGGCTACCGAGTGGGTTTGCCACCCATAGCAGCGTGACCGTGTCACCGATCTTCGCCAGATGCTGCGCCAGCGCGTAGGTCGCCGAGCCGGGATCGGCGGTCACCGTCGAGCCGAACGCGACCTCCGAGACGACACACACATTCCGGGGCTTCTGGCTTGCCTGTCGCTTGCGCGCAGCAATCGCGCCTGCCTTAGAACCAATGCTCAATCAGTCCCCCTCGATCATCAGCCGCAGCGGGTCGAGACAGTCTTGCAAAGAGTAGGATAACACTTTGATAATTGTCTCGCGGGGATAATCGGCTTACCCATATCGCACCCGCATTCGCGTAACCCGGATCAACGCTCGGATGCCCATCCATCGGTCTCCAAAACACCTCGAAAGGCTGGACGATCGGCCTATCGATGTGAGCAAAGGCGAGATCCTGTGCTTTGTGGGACTGCGCAACGAAGCGACGTTGCTGCCGCATCTTCTCGATCACTATCGCAGCCTCGGCGTCGACCGCTTCTTCTTCCTGGACAACGGCTCAACGGATGGAACGCGTGAGCTGATACTGGCGCAGCCGGACAGCCATTGCTTTCACACCGAAGGGTCGCATTTCGCGGAGAACATCACTCCGCCGCGATGGATCAACACGCTGATGCGCGTGTTCGGCTCCGGCCACTGGTGCCTATCGGTCGATGCCGACGAACTGCTCGTCTATCCCGATTTCGAGCGTGTGAACCTGCGCCGGCTTTGCGGCTATCTGGACTCGACCGGCGCCGAGGCTGTGATCGGCTCGATGATCGACATGTATGCCGACGGGCCGCTGGCGGAATGCAGCTATGACGGCAAAAGCCCTCTTGTCGAGGCGTCGCCTTATTTCGATCCGGAGCCTGGGTGGCTGCGCGCGCGCGACGGTCTTTATCCGCCCGAGCAGATGTTCGGCGGCGTGAGGGAACGTGCCTTCTGGCACGGCCGGTTCAAGCAGACTTTCCCTCCGTGCCTGACCAAGGTGCCGATCGTGCGATGGGGCAGGAGCACGCACTACCATGCGGCGCAACATACGATCAGCGAGGTTCGTTTCAGCGAACTTCGCATCGCGCTGCTGCATTTCAAATTCATCTGGGGCTTTCAGCAGAAATCGGCATCTTCCCTGGGCGAGAATGCGCAACTCAAGGAAAAGACGCTTGAGGAGCGCGCTGCCTACATGGAAGCACTGGAACGCGATCCGAAATTGTCGCTTCGAAACAGCCGGTCTGTCCACTATCGCGGCGACAGCGCGCAGCTCGTGGAACTTGGCTGGATGAAATCCTCGGACCGCTACGCCGAATACGTCGCGAAAACGACCAAGCCGCGGTCAGAGGAAACCGCGGCCACCTGAGCTGGCGATCTGATGAGTCGGAAGAGGCCGCTGGTGTTTAACCGCCGTAGCGGTGTCCACCGTCGCCGTTGCCGTTGCTGCCGCCATCTGCCGAAAACTGCGCCAGGCTGTTGAGGGCCAGCGCCTTGCAAGCCGTCGGCGCGTTCGGATAACGGTGCAAATAGTCCTCGAGCGCCTCGATCGTGCCGATCTTGAGGGCCTGCTCGCAAGCGAGCTCGGCTTCCTTGACCGGAGCAACTTCGATTTGTGCCTGCGCCGCGTTGGAAAAAGCGACGCTCACGCCCAGAATGCTAAGTCCGCCCAACAGCAGCGACTGGATCTTACGCATGACAAACCCCTTTCCACCACATGCCCCATAAACCTTAATAATATAACCGGTTAATAATTTGTCAACCATAACGGGAGGTTATCGGGGTGAGTGTGGAGCGCCAAGCCGGGTTAACCTTAACCGCGGCAGCATGGGTCTCGGGCAGCGCTCAATCGCTGAAAAGCGTCAGCTTTCGAAAGAAGGCATTGGTTGGAAAACCGTTGGGAGTTTCCGCGAAACGAACCGCCAGAATGATCGAGAGCGGCGTTTTGTGCCGCACGCGAAGCGACGCCACCAGGCGGTGGCGCGCGAACTTGTCCCGAACGGCCGTCCATCCGGAAAAAGCGATGGTTTGCCGAGCGATGTCCTGCTGCCAGTCGATGATCCAGTCGGGGCGGGCGAGGGCAAGGCCGAAGTCGATTGCCGGCGCGTTGGAATGCGCGACTTCCACTGCTGCCTCCAGCCTGCGGAAGAAGGGTGGAAATTGTTGATCGAGCGACGCCGCGACTGGCCCGTCCAGATGCGGTCGCAGGAATATCCCGCCATCGTCCCGCGCCACCAGGAGCAATGGAAGATCGCAGACGCGCGGCGTGAGAAGCCTAGCGCTCCTCAGCGCTTGAAAGGCGAGGCTGCGTGAGCCGTGGGCTCCATCGGCCTCGTCTGGAGTGTCCTCACTGGTCCTGGCTGCGTCCCCCTCAAGCAAGGTCGCCGCGGTATCGGGACGCCCGGTCGCCAGGGCGATGGCGGCGAGGCTTCCGATGGCCGCATCGCTGTTCGGTTCGAGATCGCAGAGTTCGAGATACTTTCGATAGGCGGGGGTATATCTCAGGTTTTCGCGCGCGCTTTCGATTTCGGATCGTGCCGTGTTCTGGGCGATGGCAAGCTGATACAGCAGCCCGGCGTCGTCGAATCGGCCCGACCTGAACGCCTCGATGATGGGACGGCGATTGTCGTACCAGTTCGAGGTCCGGAACATTCCGTCCGGCTTCGAGCGATACCAGTAAAGCGGCTTCGGAATCGGCCGGATCCTCAGCCCGGCAAGGGAAGCTCGCGCGAAGAATTCCCAGTCGTGCATGGCATAGCCAGGCTCTTCGATCAGAAACCCGATCTGTGAGAAAACCTCTCGGCGCACCATTGCATTGGCATCGCCATAGACATTGTGGATCAGGCCGAGAGCGTCGGGGCCGCCGAGCGGCAAGTATTGGATCAGCCCGTCCGCCCGGTCCGCGGGAACGAAATCCTCGTAGAAGATCAGTTGGAAGGCGGTGCAGATATCCGCTCCAGATGCCGTCATGGCGCGGACGAACTGGTCGACGGCCTCTGGAAAAAGCGCGTTGTCATCATCCGCGAACAGGATCAACTCGCCACGCGCGGCGCGGACACCGGCGTTTCGCGCGGCGCCAAGGTGTTTGTGCGGCCGGCGCAAGATCTTCCATCGGCGCTGACGGAAGGCCGGCTCCAGCGCATCCAGCAACCGCCTAGCTTCATCCTGGTCGCTTCCGTCATCGACCAGCACTAGTTCCAGCCGGTCGTAGGTTTGCGCTTCGATCGCCGCGATCGCCTGTTTCAGATAGAGCGGCCGGTTGCGATGGGCCATGACGATCGAAACCAGCGGCGCCGGACCGGCGCGCTTGCCAACGCGCCGGCGTACGGCCGATGCCGGCGGATTGCGTGTGGCGAGCCAGGCCTGCCGACAATGACCAGAAACGTCTATCCGCCGCGGGCGGGGCGGGCTGCCGAGCGCGGCCAGGATCGAGCGGGCCAACTGGCCGGCGTCAGGCTCGACCAATCGAGGCTGCTCCGCCTCTGCGTTCCACGCCTCGGCATTGGCGCCGGCGTTGGTGGCAACGAACGGCAATCCCGCCGCGATACAGGTGGCGACGGCGGCGCCTGTCGATGCGGCAAGCGAAGGGATGACCGCCAACGCACCGTTGCGCTGGACGTAGTCGAGCTTCGCATCCAGATCCGCGGCGGGCAAAATCTTGAGCTTGAACGGCCATTTCTCGGCCCGGCGCAGAAGCAGTCCGCCGCTGTGCTCGCCCATGATCTTGCCGAAGGGAGCAAACGCCGTAAGGGTCAGGCCTGGGGGCGCCGACGGCGCGAGCAAGTCCAGCGCATCGCAAAGCAGCGTCAGGCCATCACGAAACCGCGCCGTGGAGAAGACGGCGAGCTCTCGCACAGGTCCGCTTTTGGGCGCCGGCCGCGCACCGGCCCGGCCGATGCCGGCGGACAGCGGCAACATCGGCATCACCGCCGCCTTGCGGACCTTCCAGCCTTTCGACAGCATCCACTTGCGCAGCGTGGCGGAGGCACAGATCGTCCGGCCTGCCATCTCCGCGCAGTATTTTTCCATATAGGCGATGGCGATCGCCTCGGTGCTTCCCATGAAGGCCTTGTCGGCTTCGCGCGCCCATTCCTCCGGAGCGTTGGCGAAGACAATGATCGGCGGAGGCGCGAAGGCCCCGGTTTCGGCCGCCAGCAGCGTGTAATAAGCCAATCCGCCCTCGAGGGGCGCGTAGACCAGATCGTGATTGGACCGTTCGAGGTAATGCAGCAACGCCGCGGAGCGGCTCTCGGGCGTCGCCAGCGAAGGGAGCAGTTGATCGGACCTGTCGAGAACCTCCAGTTTGACCGAGGCGGCCTCGAATTCCGAGCGGTACGCTGCCACCTCGTCGGCAGACGGCACATCCCGGCCGACAACCCACAGCAGGATGACGTCGTCTCCGTCCTCGGCGAACAGCCTGGCAAGTTCGCCGGGCGCCGTGGCGTCGTCGATGTCGACGTCGAGCCGGATCGCTTGCGTCACCACCAAGATGCGGCGACGACCGCCTTGCGGCTTCGACGGCTTCCTCAGCTTGCTCCCAATGGCCATTGCCGGTTCCTCTGCCCCAAATTCATAAGCAGCGTTCTTCCGCTTCTGTGCCTTTTGACCATCCCTGGTTTACTTTTCGGTGATCATCCTTCTGCGCCGTTGGTAAACCAAGACCATCAAGCGGTCCCTAAAAAGGCTGTACAATCAATCGACTGTTACAAGTTTAGCGACACGGCATAACCAATCTTTACGCGTCCCGGCTAATCGTTCACGGCATAGCAGGAGGCGCAAATGAAAACGACGGTGAAGTTTCTCGCTGCGCTCGGTCTGATGGGCGCGATGGTCTCAACGAGCTCTGCAGGGGAATTGCTGCGTCCGCGCATCAGTCTCGGCACCGCCAACGTCAAGACGATCAGCGGCGATCGCGGTGGCTATGTGATCGACTATGCCATCCGTGCCTTGAAGCTGCGGCGCAGCGGCGGCTTTGTGCGATTCGATGGTGCGTGCGACTCGGCCTGCACGCTCTATCTGTCCATGCCCAAGAGCAAGATATGCGTCACGCGCAACGCATCGTTCGGCTTCCATCTGCCCTATGGTGCCGGTGCGCGGGGCAATCAGGTTGCCGCGAACTTCATGATGAAGAACTATCCTGGCTGGGTTCGCGGATGGATCGCCAAGCGTGGTGGGCTGAAGAATTCCATCGCGACCATGACTTACGCGGATGCGAGCCGCTTCCTCCCGACCTGTCCGTCCGCGCAGCGTACGACCATCGCAAGCCTGAGCCCGACGCGCCTGCGTGGCGGCTGATCCTCGAGCCGGTGCTGGAATAAATCCGACGGCGGGTGCGTCATGCGCCCGCCGTTGCCGATTCATGCGACGGCTCTCAATTGAACGGCCATTGGTGTATTTTCAGACATCTGTTGATTGGGCGTGGTCCGAATGCAGTCTTGCCAAAAGTTCGTGCTGATCGCTTCGCCAAGAACCGGGTCCCAAGCGCTCAATCGCCATCTCAACCAGTATGACGGCATGGTCTTGCACGGCGAAGTCTTCAATCCGGGCTTTGTCGGCTTGCGCTATGACTACCATGAGAAAATGAACCTGCCGCGCGAACGCGTCGATCTGCGGGATGCCGAGCCGGAGCGCTTCATCGCGCGGATTTTCGACGATCCGTCGGCGCGCTTTGTCGGTTTTCACATATTTCCCGATCAGACCCGGCCGGCCATACTCCCCGTGCTCGAAGATGAGGGCGTCAAGAAGCTCTGGCTTGTAAGAAATCCGATCGCGTCCTTCGTCTCGCTGCTCGAGGCGGAGGCTTCTGGGGTCTGGACGGTGCACGCCTCCGATCCCGTCGCGTCCGATAGTCCGAGGAAAAAGGTGTACTTCGACATAGACCGGTTCAACGCCTATCTGCGCGAACTGAACCTGTTTCGCGCGAAGATCAGATCCGTGCTGTTCGAAACCCGGCAGCCATTTTTTCCGATCCATTACAGCGACATCGGCGATCCGCTGGTTGGCAATGCGATCATCGCCTATCTCGGCGGTTCCCAGCGCCTGGATCATTTCGAGACCGAGATCCTGAAGCCGCCGCAGCGGCCTTTCGTCGACCGTATCGAGAATTACTGGGAATTCGTAACCTATTTCAGAGCCGCCTCGACGGACGATCTGTATGCGTTCGGCTGATGTCCGGAAGGGAAGCCGGTTTGGCGAGAACCGGAGTGCCAAGGCCGTCTAGCTCAATCTTGTCGTCGTCGAAATTCGCCGGCTTGCCAATTCCGGCCGGCGCGCCCTTATCCGCCGTCAATCAGCGAAACCAATTGTCTTTCAATATGTTCGGTTAACCAGTTCTGAAGAGACATGGTTAATGCATACTTGATTTTGTTGACTCTTTTTTGGCCCGGGCTGATTCTGCAAGCGTGGGTTTGAAAGCTGCCGGCAGTGGTTGTGGCCGGAGCGCAAACTGGCGGCGGGCAATTGCATGAGTATCGGCGGCAATGTGGGATCGGCGAGCCGATCCGAAAGCGGCCAGGCGCAATCGAAGACGAAAACGGCCTTGACGCGGAACCTGCGCTTCAGGCGCATGTCCTTGCGCATCATTTGCACCAGCCTGTTGTCATGGCTGCTGCTGGGCGTCTACCGGGGCGTCATCCTCGATCCGCAAACGACACTTCAGGGCGTTCTGGCGTCCATCCCCATGGGATTGGCGGCAAGCTACTACGATCTGATCCTCGTTGCGTCACTGACGGCGGCAACGCTGATCCTGCTCTTTGCCGCAAAGGCAAGCAGGCTTGCCTTCGCGGCAATCGTCTTCCTCTTCTATCTCGTCGTCGTGGTGTCGCTGGCTTGGGGGTTTGCCAACATCAATCTCGTCAAGATGCTGGGTGAGCCATTCACGTTCCAGTGGCTGGTCTATGGCGACTTCCTGCAGAATGCCGACGCCAAGAATGCCATGGGCGACGCGCTCAATATGCGAGGCGCCGCGACCCTTGGCGGGTCAATCGTCTTGGTGCTGGTCCTCGGCTCCGCCGCAGGCAGGTGGGGCCACCGGCTGAGTTCCGCGGGTCACCGGGCGTTTCTGATAGCGCTGGTCCTGTGTGTCGGCGCGGCGCTGGCCGCTACCGGTTATCACGTGCGCGCGGAAGCGCTGCCGGCGCCGAAGGTCGACAATCCGCTCGTTTATTTCGTACAGTCGGCCTGGTTCAGTTCAACGCCGGTCATGCTGGCGATCGGCGCCGGCGCCGATGATCCCGATGTCGCCAGCGTCGGCGAGCGTCCGCCGGAAACATCAAGCTTCCAGGCGCCGACACCAAATCCGATCAAGAACGTGCTGATCTTCATGATGGAGTCGGTACCATCAAAGTACATCGAGACCTTTGGCGGCAAGTATCCGATTACGCCGAACATCAAGAGCTATGCCGCGGATTCCATCCGCTTCGACAACATCTATGCGCACGCGCCTTCCACCCACTACTCGATATTCTCCCTGCTGACCTCGATGTATAACGACATCTCGTTCTACGGGATGACCAGCAGGTACCCGTATCTGCCGTTGGATTCGATTTCCAACACGCTGTCCAAGCACGATTTTCGAACCGGGTTTTTCTGGAGTGCGGATTCCCGCTTCCAGCGAGTGGATGAGTTTTTGCTCAACAAGGGACTGGATGTGATCCAGGACTACCGAGGGCAAAAATGCGCCACCCCGACCTTCAAGCTCAGCACCGAGCAGTGGAAGAACATGGACTACAACAGCGATCTCTGCACGGCGCAATCGATCATCGACTGGATGAACAAGGATTCGGAGCAGCCTTTCTTCGGCATAATGTTCACGGCGATGACCCACTATCCCTACATCTCCGACAGCCCGATGTTCTCGAAGATGACGCCTTCCGCCAAAGACAGGGGGCCGATGCACTATGTCGATGATGAGAAATTCAACGCCTATCTCAACGCCTTGAAGGTCGGCGACACGGCGCTCGGTGAAATCCTTGAATCGCTGAAGCAGTCAGGGAAGCTCGATTCGACACTTGTCGTCATCCTGGGCGATCATGGCGAGGCGTTCGGGGAGCATGGCGAGTATATCCATGCCAGCGCGATCTACGACGAGAACGTCCACATCCCGCTGATCATGATCAACAAGCGCCTTTTCCATGACGAGGTCGCGCATCCGGTTGGCGGCATTATCGATGTCGCCCCGACGATCTTCGACGTACTCGGACTTCCACTGCCGAAGCAATGGCAGGGACGCAGCCTGTTCAGCGAGCAGCGGCCGAACAAGACCTTCTTCTTCAACCCCTGGGCCGGGTCCTTGCTCGGCTATCGCGAAGACGATCGAAAGGTGATTTTCAACGCGACCACCGGCAAGGTCGAAGAATACGACCTCAGGACGGATCCCGGGGAGAGGGCGAACCTCTTCAACGACGGTTCAAGCGACCGAACGGCGCTTTTGCAGCCGATCGCCGGATGGGTGCAGTCGCAGAAGCGGCGAATGGCAAACCTTGTCGCCGAGAACGAGACGGACGCCGGGCACTGCACCGCCATGTCTCTGGAGATCGACGCGGCCGGCACCGATTACCAGGGTCCGCCTCACTTCGACGTTCTCGTTGACGGCAAGCGACTTGCTGAAATCGCCGTCCAGGGCAAGGGGAGCAAGGCATCGACAAGCGAGGAGCGCGTGGCGGAACTGAACGATGCGGCAATGGACGCGCGGCCGTTCCGCATCGATCTCAGCGGCGCGCCCAATCCAAAGTCAATCGAGATTCGCTATATCAACGACCAGTGGGCCGGAGACGGCTCGCCCGGCGATCGCAACCTTTTCATCAAGAGCATCAAGGTGAACGGGCAGTTGGTGCCCAATGGCAAACTGCATGTCGATGAGCAATCCCATGGCTACACCGACGACAGCGGGACCGCCATGTACACCAATGGCTCGCTATGGGTCAGCGGCCCATTCATCGAAGGATGCATGTAGGGCAGGGGCCGGCGGCGGCTTATGCCCTACCTCTTGCCTTCCGGCCGCCATTCGTGCCGATACCAGTCGACGAACTTCGCCAGTCCTTCCTCGATCGACACTTTCGGCTTGAAGCCGAAGTCGCGTTCCAGCGCGCTGGTGTCGGCATAGGTCTTCTCGACATCGCCAGGCTGCATGGGCAGGTCCTCACGGATCGCCTTGACGCCAAGCAGGTTTTCCAGCGTCTCGATGAAGCGGCCGAGATGCACCGGCTGGCTGTTGCCGATGTTGTAGATCCTGTGGCGCTCAACGCCGGCCCCTGGCGGCTTGTCGAGAACCGCGATCACGCCCTCGACGACGTCGTCGACATAGGTGAAATCGCGCCACATCTCGCCATGGTTGAAGACGCGGATCGGCTTGCCGGCCAGCATTGCCTCGGTGAAGATCCAGGCGGCCATGTCAGGGCGCCCCCATGGACCGTAGACCGTGAAGAAGCGCAAACCGGTCTGCGGCAGGCCGAAGAGATGCGAGTAGGTCGAGCTGATCAGCTCGTCGGCCTTCTTGGTCGCGGCATATATCGACACCGGATTGTCGACGCGGTCGGTTTCCGCGAACGGCACCTTGGTGTTGCCGCCATAGACCGAGCTCGAGGAGGCATAGACCAGGTGCCTGACGCTGGGCGAGGCGCGGTAGAGCTCCAGCACCTCCAGATGGCCTGCGATGTTGGCGTGGATATAGGCGCGTGGATTTTCGAGCGAGTAGCGCACGCCCGCCTGCGCCCCGACATGGACGATGCCGCTGACCTGCGTTCCCTCGAGCTTCCCAGCCAGGGCGCCGGGCTCGGCGATGTCGAGCCGATGGAACGAAAATCCCTTGTATGGGGAAAGCCTGGCGAGCCGCGCCGCTTTCAGCGCGGGATCGTAGTAGGCGTTCATGCTGTCGACGCCGATCACCGCGTCGCCGCGAGCCAGAAGGCGTTGGCAGACATGGCTGCCAATGAAGCCGGCGGCTCCGGTCACCAGGACGGTCATGCGATCTTCACCTTGGGGCAGGGGGTGTTCGGCATCATTTCCGGCGCCGGCTTTTCTTGGCGCCCGCCGGCGGGCTCGGCCAATGCCAGCCGTCGCCTTCGCCATGCGCGGGCTGCGGCCGCGCCACATAAGCGAGGGAGACGTTCGCCTCGAGATAGACGCGCGAAAGCATTTCGGCGAGCACCCCCGATGTCACCGCCTGCAGCCCGGCGATCACCAGGAAGAAGCCGGTGAACAGCATCGGACGCGTTCCGATATCTTGTCCGAAAAACACCTTCAGGGCAAATAGATAGGTCAGGATCAGCGAACCGAGCACGCCGAGCACGATGCCGATGCCGCCGAAGAAATGGCCGGGCCTGGTGCGATAGCGCATGAAGAAGAACATGAAGACGAGGTCGAGCACCACGCGGAAGGTGCGCGAGATACCGTATTTCGACTGCCCGTGGATGCGGGCGTGATGGGTTACCACTTCTTGGGCGATGCGGCGCGGCGTCGTCACCGTCGCCAGCCACGCCGGGATGAAGCGGTGCATTTCGCCATAAAGCCGGACGCTGCGGATGACGCTGCCGCGGAAGACCTTCAGGCTGCAGCCATAATCCTTCAGCCGCACGCCGGTGACGCGCGCGATCAGCGAGTTGGCGATGCGCGAAGGCAGCCTGCGCATCCAGAAACCTTCCTGGCGGTTCTTGCGCCAGCCGGCGACGAGGTCGAAATCCTCGGTCAGCAGCCGGTAGACCATGCGCGGTATGTCGAACGGGTCGTTCTGCAGGTCGCCGTCGAGCGTCGCGATGACGTCGCCGCGGGCGGCGTCGAGGCCTGCCTGCATGGCCGCGGTCTGCTTGAAGTTGCGCACCAGTTCCACGCCATGCACATGCGGACCGTATTCGGCCGCGAGCCTGCGGATTTCGTTCGGCGTGGCATCGGTGCTGCCGTCGTCCACCAGCACCACTTCCCAGGGCTGGCTGTAGTTCTCCATCGCCTGGTGGATGCGCATGAGCAGCGGCTCGACATTGTCGGCCTCGTTATACATCGGAATGACGATGGAAAGCCTGTGCTCGGGCATGACGGCGCCCTCGGGCAGGCCCGAGACAGGAATGGGAAGCACGTTCATTGCGGTCATTTCCTTGCGGGTCCCGTGGCCGGGTTCTCCGGCAGCGTCGATTTGGAGGGAAACAGCCAGGCGATCGCGCCGGTGGCGACGGCCGAGCAGAGGATGAAGAGATGCAGTGCCAGCGCCGCCTGCAGGCCGTCCTTCACGGCGATGCCGGAATAGAGCAACGCCGCCGCGGCGCCCGCCTCGTAGGTGCCGAAGCCGGCAACGCCCTGCACCGGCAGGATGGCCGCGGCCTCGGCTCCGACAGCGCCGGGAAAGGCGGTCTGGAAGGAGGTGCCGAGCAGCATCGCGAGCAGCCATCCCTGCACGGCAAGCTTCAGCGTCCAATTGGCCACTGTCCACCACCAGCCGTAGCGGGAGCGCCCCGTGGCCTCGGTGAAGATGTCGCGCAATTTGCCGAGCTTCGAGACGATGCTGCCGCGATGGGCCCAGTCATGCGGCGCGCGCGCCCAGCGCGGCAGGTACCAGGCGACGGCAATCAGCGCCGCGATGCCCGCTGCCCGGAGCGCCGGATGGAGGCTCGGCCACACAAGGCAGGCAAGCACGCCGACGACGAAGGCATCCTGCAGCCTGAACCACAAGAGCGAGGCGCCGGCGCGCACGATCGAGATGCCGAACACCTGGCGAAGCAGCAGCGGGAAGGCGGTCTCGCCGCCGCGGAACGGCACCACGTTGATCATGGCGTTGTGGATCAGTATGACGCGCAGGCAGGCGCCGAAGCGGCCGTTCACCTCGTCGCGGAATTCGTCACAAACGCGCAGCGCGCGCAGCACATAGGTGACGAACAGCGCCAGCGTCACCGCCGCGAAGGCGCCGGGCGTGATGCTGGCAAATGCATCGCCGACCATCTTCCAGCGCGAGTCGCTGGCAAGCCATGCCAGCAGCGCCAGGGTGACGATTATCGATACCGCTCGCTTCAACCAATTCTCCGATGGCGTCCACCGCCGCGTTACGGCAAATGCTCCACTTTTCGAGGATGCTCCGCGCGGTCGGGGGCGGTTTGCATCGCCGGTTGCCTTGCCGGTTTCCTGTCCGGCGTGCGGCCGCCGAAATTCGGGCCTTGCCTGGTTTGCGGCCCGTTCTACGTCTCCGCTTCCATCAAGGGCGGCTGATCCTATAGACCAGCGGCTTGCTCAAATCCACAAGCTTGGCGCGGCCGCGATCACTGTCCGCAAAGCACTCTTGTTGCCTATGCAACGAAAGGTTGACACCGTTTCTCGGGCGACCATTAATAACACCCGGGGGCGGTAACTGCGATGTTGGGGAAGACCCAGCCTGGGTGGTGACGCCGAAAAGAAAGGCGACATCGGCATGTTATCGTTCATTGTGCAGACAGCTCGAAAAATATGGCCATCCGAACCAGCCAGGGGCGTGGGTCGCGATCGATCCGCCCGGATGCTAATCCTCGCCTGTGGGGGGATGGCGCTTTGCGGCGCCGCTCACGCGGCCGGCGCTCAGGAACCCGCGCCGGCTCACGCAGTCACCACGCCGACGGCGTTCGAGCTGCAGCTTTTCTATGCGGACCGCACCTGGAATTGGGACGACGGAGCCGCCTATTTCGCGCAAGACAGAAAGATGCGGGCCTTCACGTCCAAGCCCGATTCAACTTCTGTCGCCGAGGGCACATGGCATCTCAGCAACGACGGCAAGATGTGCATGGATCTCGTCTGGCGCTCGACCGCCTCTGCCGCAACGCCCGTTCGCACCTGCTTCAGCCATCGCGTCCAGAATGGAACCGTCCAGCAGCGCAGGGATCCGGATGGCCGGTGGTACAGCTTCAAGCACGCCTCGGAAGATC